>JAHIOQ010000045.1 GCA_018895275.1 Candidatus Omnitrophota bacterium | reverse complement strand
CTTGTAAAACGTCGTGTCGATCTTCCCGCTGCCGCCTTCCACGCTGATCAGCCTTATCCCGTACGTCGTGCACAGGTGATCCAGTATCTTCGCGATGTTTTTCTGCGCAGGGTAATTACAATGCAGGTCCTGGATGTTGATCACCATTTCTCCCGCCGGATTATTCGGCACGTGCACTTCCTTGATAAATCCGATATCCTTCGGCACCTCCAGGTTCCGCAGCACCTGCTTCACCCGTTCCAGTCCGCTCATCTGCGTCCGGTTGATCGTCTCTATTTTGGTCTTAAGAAAACTCGATTCCTGGGCATGTGCTGGAGGAATAAAAAAAAGACTGATGAGTAAAAAATAACTTATTTTTTGGAAAAACAATCTGGCCATTTTAACCTCTCATTAAAAAATTATTGAGATACGAAGACAGGGGGAAGTAGGGGCTAAGATCGCCTTAGGGGATAAGGCGATTCTGTTCTTCGTATCCCAATAATTTAAATATATTTATATCTCTTTTTAAATTTATTTACTTACTGGAAAACAATTACATCCACTATCTCCCCCTATATTATAGATAACTTTTATCTATAGTAAAATTGTATCATAAATAGCATCAAGTTTCAATAAATATTTTTTATTGGCCAATAGATATCGAGCACTACCGGCAGCACTGCGGTCTTCTTCACGCGCAGACAAAAAAACGGGGATACGAAGCACGGGGGAAGTAGGGGTCTTTAAACGCCTTATAGGGTATAAGAGCGTCTTAACTTCGTATCCCCAAAAATATTATTTGAATTATTCTAATATGTTTGCCTGAAAAGTGAAGTAAGTATAGC
Source organism: Candidatus Omnitrophota bacterium (assembly GCA_018895275.1). Taxonomy (GTDB): domain Bacteria; phylum Omnitrophota; class Gorgyraeia; order B26-G9; family B26-G9; genus JAHIOQ01. The sequence goes on along the minus strand of JAHIOQ010000045.1, from coordinate 15,524 downwards.
ACATGTTCAAAAAATTTTCAAGGGGAGTATTGTAACCCCAACTCCTAAATAGAGTTATCAAATACAATTTTTGTAGGATTTAACATATTTTTCAAAAATCAAGTAAACAAAGAATACCTTAAAACTTATACCCCACGCTCATATAATAATTCCTTCCCGGCCGGGTATAATCTGAAGTGGATATTGTGCTTGGATAATAATATGTCTTATCAAAGACATTCTTTATAATAAATTTAATATCCATCTCTTTAATAAGGCCTTCAATCAAAAAGGCTGTATCCACTAATGTGTAAGAAGAAAGAGAATCTCTTGTATCCCCGCCGGCAACATCTCTGGGTTTGTCTCCTACATAGTAAAGCATTGTATTCCAATTGTAATATTTGGCAAAATTAAGATTTAACCCCAGACTTCCGGAATGCTGCGCCATACCCGCTGTATCCTCGCCGCCTGTCTTGGATTCAACATAAACATAGCTGCTGTAGAGATATGTCTTTTCCTTAAAATAATATTTGGCTTGTGTCTCTATTCCGGTGGATTCCATTTCCAGAACATTGCCAAAGTTAGCCGGATCTGTAGGCAGAACCTTTGAGGAATCATCCAGCCCAATCCCATCCGTTATCTTGCTCTTAAAAACAGTCACGTCTGTACCTAATCTATTTAAAGGTTTATAGCTCAAGGATATTTCTCCGGTTTGAATCTTCTGCGGATTAAGGTCTTTGTTCCCGACAGCTACGGGTTGATTCTGATTGTATAATTCGCCAAAAGTAGGCGCTCTGAACGCAGTTCCATAAAGAAGCTTTAGATTTCCTTTTTCGCTGAATTCCCAGATTAATCCGCAGCGAGGATTAAATGTATTTCCAAAATCACTATAATTCTCATAGCGGGCGCCGACAATCGCAGCCAGGCTATCCCTTATTTTCCAGTCAAACTGGGCAAAGGCACCCTGTATAGTTCTCTTGCCGCCGGCATTAAAAGTAGGCACATCTGTTACCGCTCCTAAGTTAAAATAATAAACAGGATGCATATTTCCTCTGGTATAAACATCAAACAAACTGCTTTTCTCCAGAAATATCCCGCCGATAACCTTAGCTGTCTCACTTAAAGACGTTTCTAATTTCAACTCTGTCCCATAAAGTTCGGATTTACAACCAGCTCCCCCATAGACCCCTTCCGGCCAATATTCCAATATCCCATCGCCATTGAAATCCTTAGGGATATAAGGCGGGAGGGCAGGCACAATCGTATAATATCCCGCAGGAAAAACATTCCCATCCAAAACCACATCGTCCCAATAATGATAATAAGCCTTGGGCGTAAGAATAGTATCTTCATTAAGTTTAAAATTATACGCTCCTTCTATCAAATACTGAGCACCCCCGACCTGTTTTTCTTCTGTCAAAGCAAAAAGGGCACCAATTAACGTATCCTTTTCGTATTTGAAATATATACTGCGAACGTAGAAATCATTATTCTCTACATCCAAACCTATGGTGGTTGTTTTAAATCCTTCATTCATCTTACCCCCCGGGCACAGAGTATAAGGAGCCCCTTGCAATATATCGTATTCCAACGGACAGCTCGGCCCCTTGCTTTTTGTCTGCTGTAAGAAAAACCTATAACTCAAATCATCTTTGATTATGTCTCCCACGAGAATACTTCCCCCCGCGGTTTTAAAACTGCCGCCCTTGGCGTTAACCTCTACTCCCTTTATGTCGTCGCCTTTTTTGGTAATGATGTTAATTACCCCGCTAAAAGCATCAGTTCCATAAAGAGCCGAGCCCGGCCCTCTGATTATTTCAATCTGCTTAACGATATCTAAATCAAAATCTGTCCACCAGTCAATCCACCCATATAGCGGCTCATTAAGAGAATGCCCATCGATCATTAGCTTGACTGCTCCTATGGACTGTCCTCTAAAAACTACACTGGACATGCCACTCATAGCCAGCGCTTCGGTAGCGCCAGGCAAATGACTCAATACTTCAAGCAAAGTTGTATTAGCGCCTTTCTTGATATCCTCAGCGGTAATCACTGTAATGATTGCCGCTGCTTCGCTTACCTTCTGTTCATAGCGGGCCGCGGTTACCACCAAATCTTCTTCTCCAAAAAGAAACAATTCTGTTACTGCTTCGTTAGCAAATACACCCGGCGCAAATAAATTCCACATCACTGATATCATTACTAATCTTGTAATAACTTTCAACATACCCCCTCTCTTTTTTAAGTTTCATATTTACCCCAAAAAACTCCGGCCGTATTGTCAAATATTAACCACTGAGCACACAGAGAACATATTTATTATCAATGCACCATCATAACACAATTCCGGCTCAAATGCTAAAAATATTTTCGTGATACGAATTTGAAAAAGCAGTTTCTGAGACAGAGCATACACTGACTTCAATTGGCACAAATTTTTCTCAAAGAAGTTACTTTATTAAATTTTATATCCATGGCCTGCCAACCGAAGTCTGCTGCCGTGAGGATTCCCGATATAGACGTAGGTTGGTGCGGAGAGAGGGACTCGAACCCTCACAAGCTTGCGCCCAACAGCCCCTCAAACTGTCGCGTATACCAATTCCGCCATCTCCGCATTAGAAAAAAGGGGTAAATTGTTTAATATTTATACCACGAACAATACAAAATAGCAAGCCTAAATCTGTGTCATAATCCTGTCCAGCGGATCCCCGGCTTTAGCCTGAATATCTGTTCCTATAAGTTCCCGGCAAAAACGGGAGAGAACGTCTTTGCCCGGTAATAACGGCAGCACCCTGGAAACTCTTTCCCATCCTGCTTGCCATATATCCTGCGCCTCTTTTCTACAAAGCGGTTACCACCTGAACAACAGTTATTTTTAAGCGCCATCGTCATATGTTATTCCAAAATTACCCCGGCAACCACATCATATAATAGAATACCGCGGCTGCTTAACCGGTAGCAGTCGCCTTTATTCAGAACCAGCCCTTCGCTCACAAGCTGCACAAGCCTATCTTTCATCAGCGCGGGCAGAGGACTTCCCAGCCGCTGCTGGACTTCCTTTATCGAAAATCCGCGCAGTATTCTTAAATTAAGCATAAGCGTTTCTTTATATCTGCGTACCCCGCGCAATTCTTCGGCGTTGAAGCGGCTTATCCGGCACTGCGCAGCTTCATCCATATAACGCTTTAAGTTATTATCTTTACCGAACCGCGTCCCATTTATATACGAATAAGCCCCGGAGCCGACCCCCATATACTCTTCATTAAGCCAATATATACAGTTATGCCTTGACTCTCTCCCTTTTTTGGCAAAGCTGGAAATTTCATAATGAACATATCCGGCTTTTTTAAGCTTCGCGCAGCCCCCCTTATACATCCGCGCCTGCTCATCCTGGTTAGGCTGTTTTAATTTATTTCTCATACGGTAAAAAGGCGTCCCTTTCTCGACGGTCAAATCGTAAAAAGAGACATGCTCGACGCCTAAAGAAACCGTTGTATCAATATCCTTTTCCCAGGAAGCCAATGCCTGTTCCGGCAAGGCATACATAAGATCAATGCTAATATTCTTAAACCCACTTTTACGCAGCAACTTTATGGTTAAAAACACGTCTTTCGACGTATGCAGCCGGCCCAACAACCTGAGATATTTATCATCAAACGCCTGTACCCCGAGGCTTATACGGTTGATTCCCAGCCTGCGGTATGCCTTAAGATTAAACGTATTGACCGTGGCCGGATTAACCTCAAGTGTTTTTTCCGCATCGTCCATTATATAAAACCGCTCGTTTATAACCCGTACTAAGCCGGCTAATTCCTCCGGCTCCAGCAAAGAAGGCGTGCCTCCGCCGAAATAGATACTCTTGACGCTATACCCGCGCGCCTCGGCAGTTGAAATTTTTATATCTTGTTTTAAAGCACGGCAGTATTCTTTTAACGGCCGGTAACTTCGCAGCGAAACGGAATGAAAATCGCAATAAAGACATTTTTTAAGGCAAAATGGAATATGGATGTAAATACCGATTGTTTTTGTCAACCCATTCGACCTGTCTGCGTGCGTACCCGCACAGGCAGACGCTCCCCGCCATAAATGGCGTGGATTGCTCAGGGTTGACTCCGAGCGATTCTTACTTACCCCTCCCTGAAAAACGCTTGCGGGAAGTCGAGGAGTCAATGCCATGGCATTAGATCACTGAAATTCATTTTTCCAATCACGTTCCAGAACTTCCAAATCAACAAAAAGCACATCCTTGACCGCCTTGTAAATACTGCTTCCCTTGCCCAACTGGATAAGAAGGTTCTTAATATCATAAAGCGACGCGCGGTTGATCATGTATTCGACAAACGATTCCGACTGGGCGTATACAAGCTCGATACGGTGCGGGGAAAGACATGATAGTTTGTTCAGATCCATCATCGTCAATTGATCAATACTAAAAATAGTCCCGTTACGCACCGCCTTGGCAAGCATATGCCTGCGTTCCTTATTCACGGCCGCTTTCTTGTGCTTACTCGCCTCGTATTCCGCCAGGCCTTCATTTAACCACAGCGGCGCCTTTTCCCTCGCCAGCTCATGCACGATAACATGGGTATATTCATGATACAGCACGGCTTTCAGAAACCACGTACGTTCTCCGATCCCTTCCCCAAATCGAATCTTACCGTCATATGTCCCTGCCGCCCAATCGGGAAAATAATCCAGTTTTTTCAGCTTAGCTTCCGGATAAATGATTACCGGAATTATCCCCCGCGGATAATAATTAAAGTCCCGGCCTACTTCCCGGTAAGCATCCCGCAGGATTCCGCCTGCGATATCGGCAAGTTCCTGTTTTTCAATACCCTCAAACTTAAGCTTAAAATTCTCTACCTCTTTTATCTTAAAGTTCCTTTCCAGGTCCTTTTCCTTTTCCATCTTCTCCAGCTTCAAACGCACGTCATACAAACCGGGATTAAGCGCTAACGCCTTTTTCCAGTTATCGCTTGTTTGAGAATAATTATCCCTAGCCTCAGCGATATTTCCCCGCTGCACATATAAATAGGGGTTATCAGCATCATAACGCTCCACATGCAAAAGCATCCTTTCCGCGTTATCGTATTCATTCTTAGCCAGCATATTATTAGCCATGGTCAAATACACAACCGCCAGATTTTTCCTTAACTGCGGCTCTTGCGGCGCGTATTCCAACGCGCGTTTTAAAGAATCAACCGCCTTATCGTATTGCCCCTTATCATGAAGCTCCAGGCCGTAACCGTTATATAGATAAGCCAGCGTCTTTTTAACGGTCTCCTCCTGCGCATCAAGTTCATACGCACGCTCTTCCTTTTCAATCGCTTCCGGCCATACCCCCTCCTGGGCAAGCTCAATCGCGCGATTATGACAGACAACGCTCAACTGATTCTTGATATGCGTATCAAAAGGGTTTTGGGCAAATTCTTCCTCATAATGACGAATCAATCCTTCCGTATCGTTCTCAAGCTGCGCCGTAGCCGCAACACTAAAGAAAAGCAGCGCGCAGATACAAAAAAATTTCATCAAATTTTTAAGCATCACGTCTTCTCCTGTGAAACAACAAAGAACCCAGCATGGCTCTTTGTTGTTCCCATCCAAACATGAGATATACGCACATCGCGTAATGCAGCAGCGTCGGAATCCTTCCGCTTATTTCTAACCCGAGCGCGACACCGCAGGAACGATTATTAGCCATGGGAATAATATATCCCCGGTCATACGGCACATATCTCTGCAGTGCTTTTTTATCGTGCAGTCTTCTTATATTAATCGCCGCCGCCTTTCCCTGCGCAAGCGCAAACTGCACGGCCATACGCAGCGCACCTTGCTTATAGCTAAAAGCCGCCGCATCTCCTACGGCAAAACAATTCTCCGAAAAACGCAGGAATGCATCAACCTTGATTCTTCCCTGACGGTCTTTTTCTGCGTCAACCCGTTCAATGAAAGAAGCGGTTTTTACTCCGGCGCACCAGATAAGCATTGCTTTTTTAAAAACAGTCCCGTCTTCAAGGGTTATTGCTCCATCCAGCGCCGCCGCCACACTGTTGCCCGAAAAAATATCGATATTCAACCGCTTAAGATTATCCAGCACATACCCGCGCAAACGCTCCGGAACGGCACCCAGCAAGAACGGCGACCGCTCTACAATCACGATTCGCTTTTTCCTCCTGCGGCGGGCAAAAAACATCCGTACCTGCGTCGCTATCTCCACCCCCGTATATCCGCCGCCGCAGATAACGAAACTCTCATACTTATCTTGTTCTAATGCCGCGGTAATTGCCCGGGAGTCTTGCGTGTTATCCAGCCGGAATGCGTCAGTCTCTATCTGCTTATTTCCGTAAAAATTCGTTTCCGACCCGCTGCCGATAACCAGATAATCATACGCCATATCTTTCTCGCGGCAAATAATTTTCTTGCCTTTCAAATCAACAGAATCCACTTCAGCGCGCGTGAAATCAAAGCCCCCGCGCTCGGCAGCAGCGGCCAGCGGGTATTCAAGCGCTTCCGGAGCGATATCCCTGCCGATAATGTCGGGAAGCGCCGGAAGAAAATTGAAATACTCTTTCTTATCGACAACGCTAACCCTGAAGCAATGCCCCTGCTGCCGACAGAGATGAAACGCCGTGCTCAAGCCCGCGAATCCGCCCCCGATAATCACAATTCTTTTCATAATAGCATATCCAATACCAGGAAGATACCGATACAATTATAAACCAGCAAACTCAGCCGTGACGACTGTATGCAGGCATGCTTATCGAAATAAGAACTGCGGAGAATATTGCCTGCCTTCACCGCCGGAATAAGAGATAACAACGAAAAAAAAGACAAAAATCCGAGATAGCCTAAAGCAATATTAAGCAGTATGGAAGCAACAGCAAAAGCGATTAAGACATAATAAAAAATAAAGGCGCGGCTCTGCCCGAAGAAAGCTACCAGGGTACGCTTGCCCATTAATATATCCTGGGGAAAATCCGGTATCTCGTTTGCAAATAAAACCGCGGTTACGGCAAACCCCAACGGCAAAGACAGGCAAAATGCATGCGCTGACGGATAGATTCCGGTCTGAATAAAATAGCCCCCCATAACCAGCGCCGGGCCGAACAGCAAAAATATAATTATTTCTCCCAGGCCATGGTATGAAAAACGGAACGGCTTCTCGGAATATCCCCAAGCCAGAACCGCAATCACGGCAAATGCCCAAAGCGCGGTCAGCGAGTGTGTAAATATTACCAGTAAAATAACGGCGAAAAATGCCAGCGCAATCAAAACCAGCGCCAAACGCAAATAAAAAGTTTCCGAAAATATTTTTTTTTGGATAAGTTTCGACCCCCCGAAAAAACCGTAGGCCGTCAGGTCCTGCCAATCAACACCGGTCGAGGAATCCGCATAATCATTAATAAGATTGGCTCCCAGATGCGTTGCGATTACCGCCGCAAGCCCCATACAAAAAAGCAACGCGTGAAAGCGCGGCAGCGATATAAGCGACCCGAGCAGGAAAGCAATAACGCTGACTACCGCAAACGGAAGCCGCATAGCCTCTAAAAGATATTTTATCGTCACGTGCCGTATCTGTCCTTTTCCCACAACAGCTTTATTTATTTCTTTTCTTTTTTCCCAGCATCTGGACCAGATTTCCGGCATGAAAATTCCCCGGGCCGATAAAAAAAAGGCTGATGAAAACAATCCCCATTTCAATCGCATGCGCAGCGGCCGCTAAACCTTCACCTTTGCCCAGGTGCATGAAAGAAGCCACAATCATTGTAATCGCCAGAAGAAAACAAAACAGCCGGAAGGCTATTCCCAATGCAATAAAAATACCGCCGAAAAACTCGGCACACGCGGCCATAAATCCCCAAAACATAAACCCGAAATTAATGCCGCAAAAAGACACCGCCTCCCCAAATCCCGGCCATAATTGAGCGCCTCCGGATATCTTCGGCCAGCCGTGAAAAATAAACATCGCCCCCAGTCCAAGGCGTAGAATCAGCAATCCGATATCTCCGTAATACTTCTGCGCATTCTTTTTTGCCATAGAAACCTCCCTCATTTCTCTTGTTAAGAATATTCCGGCCAGTCCCGCCATGGCGGAACGCTTCCAAAAAGATGCGCCTCCCCCACGGGCATACCCGTGGTCTCCAGCGCAGATTTTTCAGGAAAAATATTCTTTTCCTACGCCGCACATCGGGCATGTCCAGGAATCCGGAATCTCTTTAAAATCAATCCCCTTGTTTTTTTCCGGGTCATACATATAACCGCAGACATCACACTTATATTTTGCCATCTAAATACCGATCTCCTTTATCACTTTTTGCAACGCCACTGCCGAACGCACAAAATCCGCCTGCTCTTTTTTATCAAGCATAAGCCTCAGGATTTCGCTGATCCCCTGCCTGTTGACTATTGCCGGCAGGCTTAAATAAAGGCCGTTTATACCCAGATAACCGTCAACCAGCGCGGACACAGGCAATACGGCATTTTCATCGTTAACTATCGCCTGCGTTATTCGTACCATCGCCAGGCCGATTCCATAGGAGGTTTCTCCCTTGCGTTCGATAATCCTATAAGCAGAATCCCTGACTTCGCTAAAAATTTTACTCAATTCCTCTTCGGAATCAGCGCACTGCGCGTTTTTGCAGGCCGGACAATATTCTTTAAAGAAAACGCCTCCGATCATCGCCCGGCTCCATACGGGAAATTCCGTATCGCCGTGTTCGCCCAGTATATAGGCGTGTATATTGCGCGCATCAATGCCGCAGTGTTTGCTCAAAAGAAAACGCAACCGCGCCGAATCAAGCACGGTACCGGAACCGATCACTTCCGAGGAAGGCTTCGCGGAAAGCTTATATGCCACGTATGAAAGCACATCGACCGGGTTACTCACAATCAGAAATCTTGCCTGCGGAGCATATTTCATAATCTGCGGAATAATCACGCGATAGAGCTCAACATTATCTTTGGCCAGGTCAACACGGGTTTGACCGGCTTTTTGCTTCCTGCCGGCAGTAATCACAACGATATCCGAGCCGTTGATGTCCGGATAATCACCGGCGATTATTTCCACGGGGCTTACATAAGGCGCGCCGTGCGAAAGGTCCATGACCTCGCCCTCTACGCGTTTGCGGTCGGTATCGACAAGCACCAGCTGGCGGGCCAATCCGCTTATAATCAGGGCGTAGGCATAACGAATTCCTACGTTACCGCATCCGATTATGGATATTTTCGGGCTCAGGTTTTGCATATTATAAAATAAATTTTTTCAACATTTCTTCAAAAAAAACCTTATGCTTCCTTTCCTGCTCAATTACCGCCTGCAGCCCCGTCTTTGTCATCTCTAAAGAAACTTTTCCCTTACACGCCTCGTAAAATCTTATTGACTTATTCTCCACGGCAATCCCCATTGCCAGCACTTTCCTATAATCAACGATAACAAACTTCCCTTCCTTTTCCTCAATTTTCATCCTTCCGCCCCTTTCCTGCCACCTGTAACCTACTGCACCAAAGCATGTTTGGCCTCTCACACAGTAAGTCTATTATATGCGCCGTGATAATGTCAATATCTTATTTAAGCTATTGACATTAAAATCCAACTCCATATACAATATCAGATATGTCATTAAACAATAACAACGACCAAAAACATAAAGAATACTATTCCGAGCTCTTGATGCTTTATGAGATCGGCAATGCGATGCGCTCTACGCTGCGTCTGGATGAAATACTTTACATCATTCTCACCAGCGTTACCGCGCATGAAGGCCTCGAGTTTAACCGGGCCATGGTCTTTCTCGTAAACGAAAAAGAAAACAAGCTGGAAGGCCGCTTGGGCATCGGGCCCGACTCCGGTGAAGACGCGCATAATATATGGAAATATATTGAAAAGACAAAGCAAACACTGCATCAGCTGCTTAGCGCTTATAAAGAATTCGGGCGCCGCACAGACTCTCATTTAAACAATCTGGTAAAAAATATCAGGCTTCCCCTGGATACCGCATCCGGGGTATTGGCAAAAACCGTGCTGGAAAGAAAGCCTTTTAACATCATCAACACCGACGCCAAATCCGCGATCGAAGAAAAAGACCCGGTAATTGCTTTATTCAACAGCGAATACTTTATCACCGTTCCTTTGCTGGCAAAAGACCGCGTCGTCGGCGTTATGGTTGTGGATAATTTCTATTCAAAGCGCCCGATCACCGAAGACGACATCTGGAAATTAACCATGTTTGCCAACCAGGCCGGGCTTGCAATCGAAAATTCGCAGGAATTCGAAAGGACTCTCATCCTTTCCAATACCGACCGTCTTACCGGCTTGTGGAATTTCGGCTACTTCCGGCATCAATTAAACGAGGACATCAAACGCGCGCACCGCTTCAACCGGTACCTCAGCCTGCTTATGCTTGATCTTGATTTTTTTAAGGAATTCAATGATACCTTCGGCCACCTCGCCGGAGACAAACTATTACAGCAGATCGCCGATATCCTAAAAAATACTTGCCGGGAAGTCGATGTTGTCGCCCGCTACGGCGGTGAAGAATTCGCAATCATCCTTCCGGAAACCTTTAAGGAAAAGGCCTATTCTTCCGCCGAACGCATAAGAAAACTCGTTGCCTCAACCCATTTTCCGCACAGCGAATTGGGGCAGCCGAAGCGTGTCACAATCAGTATCGGGGTAGCTAGTTTTCCCCATGATGCTTCAACAAGCGAAGCCTTAATCGGGGCAGCCGACAAAGCATTATACGCGGCAAAAAAAACCGGCAGGAACCGCGTATGTATGTATAGCCAGGAATTCGAGTAAATAGATTATTTAAAATTAGATAGCAATCGATTCGTAGGTTTCTTTTTCCGCGCTTTCGTTAGCGTCATCTTCCTGTACAAGCTCATCCGAATCGGGCTGCGCCGCAGAAACGGCGGGTTCTTCCTGGGCGGGCTGTTCCGGCTCGCGGTAATCGCTGAACTTTACGGACACTATTTTCGACACCCCTGCCTGCTCCATGGTTACGCCGTACATAACATCCGCCATACTGATTGTCTTTTTATTATGGGTAATGATGATGAACTGTGAATTTTTCAAAAATTCCTGCAAAACCCGTGTAAAACGGCTGATATTCGATTCATCCAGCGGCGCATCCATTTCATCCAGCACACAGAACGGCGTAGGTTTTATCTTAAAAATCGCGAAAAGCAACGCGATTGCCGTAAGCGTCCTTTCTCCTCCGGAAAGCAGCGTGATATTCTGCAGTTTTTTGCCCGGAGGCCGCACGATAATATCAATCCCGCTTTCTAAAACATCCTTGTCCTCCGTTAGATGCAACTGCGCGTCGCCGCCGCCGAACAAAAGCTTAAAATATTCCTTAAACGTCACCTTTGTCTTTTCAAACGTCTCCAGAAAAAGGCTCTTTGTCGTACGGTTAATCTTCTGAATCGCGTTCATCAGCGATTGTTTGGCATTTATCAAATCTTCTTTCTGGCTGTTAAGGAAATCCGCGCGTTCCTTCAACTCCTCCTCTTCCTCCACTGCCGCCAAATTAACCGCGCCGATACGGTCAATCTTATTTTTCAACACATCAATCTCTTCTTTTTGTTTTTGCCAGTCGATAGCGCCGGGGATTTCGATGGAAAGTTCCGGCAGTTCAATCTTATAAGCCTGGCGCATATTATTAATCAGCGCCTCTATCTTAAAATTAAGCTCGACCTTTCGAACATCGATATCCCGGACACTGTTGCGGATAAGATTAATTTTATTTTCCTTTTCTTTGACGCTATGCTGTATGCTTTCAAACTCCGCCAGCAATTCATTTCGCCTCAAGGTGATTCCCTCCAGCACGCTCCACGTATCTTCTTTTTCCTGTTCAAGCGTCCTTGTCTCTTTTTCCGTCACGGCGACATCCGCCGTAAGCTCCTCAACGCGTCTATTCGATTCATCCTTCCGGCGCATATATTCCACTACGGAGTTATGTTGTTCGCCGATATTCTGTTTATGGATGGTTAAATTCGCCTGCAGCGCCTCTTCCTGTTCGTTTATAAGCGAAAATTCCGTTTTCATCTCCGTTATCACTACAAGCAGGTCTTCGCGCTCCTGGGTCTTTATACTGATCAATTCCTGGCCTTTGGCCATCGCCTCTTCATTAATACACGCCTGGCGATCGATTTCCTCCAGGCGCACCTTTTTCTCCGCCTCTTTGGCCGTCAACTCCTGCGCATCAAGCGTAGTCTCATCAATTTCCAAGGCAACAATCGCCGCTTCGTCATCCAGTTTTTTCTTTGTCGACTCAATACCTGCTTTTTCCGAATCACGATTGGCAAGAATAATTTTTTCGCTGTGCAACACATCATGCAGCTGTGTCAGTTCCAATTCAAGCAGCATCAATTGCCGGCGCTTTTCCTCTTCTGCCTGTGAGTACCCGGTAATCGAGTTTTTCAGGTTCTCACACTCCTCTTTCAATTGACGCATCTGCGCCTTCTGAAAAATCAAGCTGCTTACCTGCTCTCCCGCGGGCTTACTGATTATTTCCGCACGCGAATAAACGCAGCCGTCCTGCGTAATTAACTTTCTATTTTCCGGCAGCACATCGCAGGCACTCTGCATCGCTTTCATATTTTCCGGCAGCAGCACACTTAGTTCGATAACCGAATTTACATTTCCCGTAACATCCGTTTCCGTAAACGGATTTGCCGGATCGGTTATCCATTGCCCATCTATAACAAACTTGTAAGTATAACGCCCCGGCAGCAGCGCTATGGTCTTTTCCCAAGCCTGCTCATCAGTACGTATGAGGCGGCTATCTTCGCCGGCACTCCAGTTATTGAAATCTCCGACCACTTCCACGGTTTGCGCCGCAGCGGAATAAATAAAAGAGACATCCCTTTTATCCGCAAGCGCCACAGCCGGTACCAGCGGTTCCGTGCTCATGAATGAATCGGAAACGATAAAGCTGTTGAACAAAAGATAATCAAGCACATGCCCATACTCTTTTGCGCAGCAGATAACTTCCGTTACCTTTTTAAGCGCATTTTCCGGGCAAGGCTCCGGCGGCGTTAAAGGCACGGAGTCCAGGGCAATAAACCTAACCCTGCCGATTTCATTATCGGACATAAACCCCTGCAGCCGTACGGCATCCTGTTTTGAATCAACCACCACCGCCTGCAGGTATTCCGCCAGGGCTGCTTCCACGCATATTTCATATCCGGGCTCAACCTCAATCAGATTTACCAAGACATCGTGAACCCCGCGAAACAGCTCCGGAAATTCTTCCTTTTTGAGCATCAACGCCCTTACCGCGCTGGAAAAACCCTCATACGCCCGGCTGATTTTCTCCAGCATATCAAATTGCGATTGCGAAGCAACCAGCGCCTGTTTGACATTCTGTGTCTCCATTACCAGCTTTGTCACAACGCGGTTAAGCTCTTCATATTGCGAACGCAGCTGCAGAGTCTTTGACTCCTCCTCACTAACCCTGCCTCTGAGCAGATTCAATTCATCAAGCTTCTGCGCTAAAGCACAGTTTATTTCTTCCCTCTCCCTATCGATTTTTTCCTTCTCCTGGTGCAGACGGGTTAATCGCGCGTTGGCATTATGGATATTGGCGGACAGTTTGGCAAGTTCATTTTTAATCTGCGCATGTCCCGAAAGCAGGGATACCGCGGCCCGGCGGTTTTCATCAACCGCTTCCTGTGTTTCCTTAATTAACCTCTGTATCTCAGAAATATCCGTTTGCTTCTGATTTAAGTTATGCTCTTTTACCTTCTTTTCTTCCTGAAATGACGACATGCGAATCTGCAGCTGCGCCAGCTGTTTTTCCAACTCGGCAATTTTTTTATTCGCGTTTTCGATATCTAAACACAAATTATCCGCACGCTGCCTGAATTCCTCGATACGCTCCTTATTTAAATTAACCCGGTGCGTATTTTTTTCAATCTGTGTACTTATATTAACCGTCTTATTATTCAGCCGGCTATAATCCTGTTCAACTTGAGTTAATGTATTTTTCAGGCCTGCAAAAGAACGGGTAAGCTCGCTGAGATTCGTTTCCAGTTCCAGCTGTTCGCTGCGATGGCAGTCCGCTTCTTCCTGTAAGCGGCAATTTTCCGAATTAAGCAAAGAATATTCGCGGTAAGTATACTGTGTATCCAGTGTCTTCAGCTGTTCAAATTGTTCCTGATAGCGCCTTGCTTTATTAACCTGGCGCTGAATCGAATTCAACTGCCGGTTAACTTCCGTAACGATATCATTGACGCGCAGCAGATTTTCCTCCGTGGCCTCGAGTTTGCGCAGGGCCTCTGCTTTCTTTTTCTTATAACGCGTAATACCGCTTGCCTCTTCAAAAACAACCCGGCGCTCTTCCGGCTTCGAGCTGAGTATCGCATCGATACGGCCTTGTTCCAAAAGCGAATACGATTCCGTTCCGATACCCGTACCCATTAAAAGTTCCTGGATATCTTTTAATCTCACGAGTGTCTTATTTAAAAGGTATTCACTCTCTCCGGAACGATAGAGCCTGCGGGTAATCGTTACTTCATCGTATTCAATCGCCAATAGTTTATCTTCATTGGAAAGAGTAAGGGAAACTTCACACATGTTCACGGGAGGACGCGCCTCGGTTCCGTTAAAAATCACATCCTCCATCTTCGAACCGCGCATGGACTTGGCGCTTTGTTCGCCGAGAACCCATTTGATCGCATCAGAGATATTACTTTTTCCCGTGCCGTTTGGCCCGACAATTGCCGTGACCCCCGGCTCAAAAATCAATGTGGTTTTATCGACAAACGACTTAAATCCGTAGAGTTCTATCTTTTTGAAATACATTTTATATCCTTATACTAACTCCGGCAGGGGCAATCCCTTGCTTTTTTTAATTATAGCAAATTCGCCTTAACTATGCAAGATATTTGGTAAAAAGGTTCAAACATCTTCTTCCGCTTCTATTTTAGTCTTTATCTTTTGCATTACATCTTTAATATCAACTTCGGCGGGAAGCAATTCATTATTGGCTAACCCTCTTAAAAAAGCATCTACAACTTCAGGATCAAACTGGCTGCCGGCATTATCAACCAACTCACTTATAACACGATTAATCGGCAATGCTTCCCGATAAGGCCGCGCAGATCTCATCGCGTCATAACTATCACAAACAGCAATAATCCTTGCTCCCAAAGGGATTTTTTTCCCTTTTAACCCAACCGGATATCCTTTGCCGTCATAGCGCTCATGATGATATAAAATAATCTGCAATTCTCGTTTCATATAATTGCTTTTTTTTAATATACGAACAGCAATAAGCGGGTGCTTCTTTATTAAGGCATACTCATCTTCCGTCAATTTGTCTTTTTTACATAAAATCTGGTCACTAATTACAATTTTTCCTAAATCATGCAAAATAGCCGCATTACCGATAAGCGCAATTTCATTTTCCGCCAAACCCATTACTTTTGCAACCATAGCTGAATATCTTAAAACATTTAAAGAATGTTCCCTTGTATAAGAATCACGTTCTTCCAGTGTTACAATTAAAGTCTTAACTGATTCTAAATAAGACTGCTTCGAG
>JAHIOQ010000044.1 GCA_018895275.1 Candidatus Omnitrophota bacterium | reverse complement strand
GAGCGTGTAGCCGCGGTAATGAACGGAAAAGAGACGATAGCGGAAGCAAGCAAGACGCTATCGACTCAATTGGGGGATATTGGTGTTACCGTACCAAGCAGTCAATTGAGCACGGTAATAGAGCAAAAGATGCAGGAACAGACAGCTGTGCAACAATCTCCGCTGAAGGTAAATTTAGCGCAATTACAGGATGCTAGCAATAACCTCACATCACAGGTTTTGACGCAGGCCGGAGTTGGCGCGGGAATTGTGACTTTGAAGGCATCCTTGGCGCAGCAGGTGGGTATTCCCATGCATGAAGGGCTTGTTTTGATGAGTGGTGATATACCGGCAGGTTTGAAACAGGTGTTTCAGGAGGCAACCGGTATTGACGCGGGCACGATACATTCCATAGCGTTAGTACCAAACCGAAAGGGAGAAGCTATTACCGCAGGCGGTGTTAGTATTAAAGTCATGACCGCAGGGGATAAAACGGTAATGGTGGTTATCCCGGAGAAGAATTTTAACGATAAAAATGTAGATGCTAAAAAAACGCTGCAATCTATTGAAAAGGCGTTTGCCCAGCAGCAGGCAGGAGGAGAAGGCGTTTTTGTGCTGGAAAAAAATAATATCGGCGGACTCCTCGCGGACCTCGTTAAAGGCGAAGTTCCGGATTTTGCCGTAACGACGCAACAAGGTGAAGAGGTGAAAAAGATACAGGGACAGATTAAGCTTATTGCCTTTGATTCCTCTTTTCTTGTTGTTCCCCAAGAGATGACGGAAGAAGGAATCAAAGCAAAGCTTACCGGATTTATTTCTCAAAACTGTGTTAACACGCTGGCAGAAGGTAAAACAACAAAGTTTATGATTACCGAGAATGATTCTTTTAAGGTGAAAAATGAAAGTGGGATAGAAGTAAATATCAACCTGCACAGTCTGGTTAAAGAGATGGGCTATGCCGATGATATGTTTATTGTCGTTGATTCCAATATGGCGGGGGCAGCGCTGAATTTGCCGGGCGCTGCGATGGTAACGCCGGCGGCAATCAATGAGGTTTGCAAAAAGAAGTTTGGTGAAGGCGGTTACCGTATTCATTTAATTTCTCCGGAAAATAACAAAGCGGCCTTGACAATGCTTCAAAAGGAAAATGAGGGTACTGTAACCTTTTCCACATTTGCCCCCAAGATTGGGAACAAGATTAGAAATGGAGATGTTTTTGTTGCCGAGGCATTGAAAAGCATAATCATTGGTGGCAGAGAAATGACGCCGGGGGATAAAAAAGCCCTGGGAGCGATATTAGCAGCTATAAAAATTGACATGTCTCAAACTGATCTTGAAGATTTAATCGGAAAGCCGCTTGAATCAACTGCGGGAGCGAAGACCATTGATATTGATAAAGAAATATTAGTCTACATCGCGCCGGAAAGATGGGCATAATTGATAGGGTATTGACCATATACGTGGCCGCGGAGACCTACGCGTAATATTTGGAACATATTATTGGTTTGTGCTATACTAAAAACATCCCAGAGCCGGGGAATCCTCTGGGATGTTTTTTGGCGAAAAGATATTCGTAAATATCCTAAGTTCATGGTATAGGAATTTCCTTTTTGGACGCAGATGAGCGCAGATTATCAAGCTTGGATATGGTTTTATGGAGAAGGTTTATGAGAATGCAATGATGATAGAATTTTAAATCCTGATTTATCTGCGAAAATCTGCGTCCTGTTAACTTGTTTCCACCTACGCAGTGGAACTACGGTTGCAAGAAAATCACCTTCGGCGATAACTTTAAAGTGCGATTTTCAGTGGTTAGGAAAGTGATTTATACTTTCCTACACCATAAAAAATTTTGGGTTGGTATTGACAAAGGGGAGAATTGCGGGTATACTTTTTAGACTTTTTAAAAATGTTTATAAATTAAATAGGGGAGGGGGAATGTTATGAGGAAAGATGGAGTTATAAAATTTATTATTATGCGGTTGAAAATATTTGTTTATACGGCTTGTGTATTTGGGCTGGTTTTGAATTTTTGTTACGCGCAGGAACCGGCGCCAACGGATATGGAAGATTATTTGGATATTTTTGAGCTGGCGGTCTCTTCTTCTTATGGCAGGATTAAAGAAATCTACAAAGGCACGTCAGCGGAAGTGATTGTTCATATCCAGGACGCGCATGCCAACTATGAGGCGCAGACAAATATCGGGAATATTCTTGACCTGCTGGTGCAGGACTATGGGCTTAGGGTTGCCGGCATAGAGGGCTCGGTTGGAAAATTAGAGACGGAACTATTCTCCACTTTTCCCGAAGATGAAATAAGGGCGCAGACAGCGGATTACTTTGTCCGCGAAGGCAAGATGAGCGGGCCGGAGGCCCTGGTTATCAGCAAAGGGTTTGAGTATCCGCTCGCATTATACGGTATCGAAGATAAGGAATTGTATGACAATAATTTTAAGGCCTTTCAGGAATCTCTGCCTTTTAAACAGGAAGCAAAGCAATATTTCCGCGGCTTAGGAGTTGCTTTAGGGAACCTGAAATCAGCGCTTTATATCCCGGAACTCACGGAAATTGACGCTAAGCAGTTGGCTTTTGATCTGAAATTCATTAATCTGAATACATACGCGCTTTTTCTCTCGGAAGAACTGCAAAAAAGGCAGCTGGAAACATCGCCTTACCCGAATTACGTTAAACTGGTAACGGCAATTAAAGATGAAGATAAGATTGATTTTTCCCAGGCGGAAGAAGAGCGGACAAAACTTTTAACGGAGGTTACCGGCGTGCTGCCGGAGGAAGATATCCAAAGCCTTCTGGATAAGGGGTTGGCCTATAAAAACGGGCAATTAACCGCTTCGCAGTACCTTTCTTTCGTAAAGGAATTGGCTCTGGGGCATAATATCGATTTTTCCCAATACAAAAACCTGGACCGCTATATCGGATACACGAAGAATTATGATGAGATCAACAGCTTTGAGCTGTTTAACGAGATAGAAGAGCTCGATACGCTAATCCGTTCTAAACTATATAAAAATAATGAGCAGAAGGAACTGGATTTGCTGGTCCGGGGGCTTAAGGTCATGGAACGGCTTGTGGATATCAAAATGGTCAATAAAGACCTTGAGTTTTACAAGAAGCATCAGGATGAATTAAAGACAGACCGTTACCTTAATTTTATCAAGGCAGAGGCGGAGAAATCCGGCGTATCGGTGTCTCTGCCGGCGGATATCGCTTATCTGGATGTCTATATCCCGGCCTGGGTTGATTTTTATCGCGTTGCCGGGCTGCGTGATGAAGCGATGATTCGCAATACGCTTAAAATGATAAAAGAAAACAACCGGAAGATCGGGGTAATGGTTACCGGAGGGTTTCATACGCGGGAATTGACGAGGATGCTGAAGGAAAAAGGGATTTCTTATATTGTGATTACCCCGTTGATTACGAAGAATATTCCCGGGCCGTATTTTGACCGCTTGACCGGCAAAAAGAGCGCGTTGGATAAATTTATGGAAGAATTAAATGCCGTTGTCCCGAATAAAACAGCTAACCGGTAAAAAGGTGTTTTTTAGATTTTAAAAATCAGCGCCGGCGGAGAAAATAAGCGAAGATATTGTAATATATTGAAAATAAATAAGTTATAATTATGAAAAAAAATCCCGCGCACCTTGTAAATTTAAAAATTGTATGGTATACTTTATCAACTTTGTTGATTCTCTTTTTCAAGACTTGTAAAAATCGGAATGAATTATTAATATTGATGGCGCGGTAAAAAAAGGAGGGCGGTTAAATGTTAAAAGAAAAATTAAGTTTAACGGGAAAGTGTAAAAGAAAGGGAGGAAATATGTGGAAGAAGGTTTTGTCGTTTACGGTATTATGTACATTCATAATTTCAAATGTATGCTATGCGGTGCCGGCAATAGGATCGGTATCAATAGCGCAGCCGAATGTAAAGGCTGGGTTAAAAAATTCTGTTGATAATATGGCGCTGAGATCTTTTCTGCAAACTGGAGCCGTTGGTGAACTTGAAGGAAATAAAGCAGCTTTCGCAAGCATGCTTCAACTTTTGACCACGCAAACTTATACGGAAGAAAAGGTTACCGAAATTATTAATATGTGGAGGAGTAATCTTGCCGAAGGGAAATTGGCTAGTGCAGCTGATCGATTGACAGCTGTTAGAGAAGTGCTTAAAAATAACGTGGAATTTAATGAAGCAACTGGTGATGTCAGAGTCACGAGAAATGGTGAGCTCTTCGTAGAAGTGGCAAATGGAAAAGTTAATGTTGGAACTGATGTAACCCAGGGTAATTCAGGTAAAGCGGAAAGCCAGGAAAAAAAAGAGGCATTAATAAAAGAGGCACTGCTTTCTGAGAATCTTGCGACGCTTTCAATGGAAGAAAAGGAAGTTGAGTTAAATAAACTAAGAACGGTTTTAGATAAAGCTGTAGCTATGTATGAAGAAGATACTGCTAATGGTATTAAAGAGGAAGATAGAATAGGAATAAGTCGGGAATTTGCAGAGAGAATGAATAGCGCAGTGGCAGCTAAAGATATACAACTTATGGGGACTGTTGCTTATGATGAAAATAATTATATAACATCGCATTCCAATCCTGAAGCAAATTTTTTAAATAGAGATTTGACGGATCGTACGGATATGTTAGCGCATGAAGTTTTAGAAGGAATGGGTTTTAATGATAAACAAATACTTGGAATACAGATGAAAATACATGGGATTAGAAATGCGGAAGAAAGAAAAACCGGAAATAATCCTATGGCACAAACACGTAGTGAATCATTAGCATCTGTCGCAAAAACGTTGGAAGCAAAAGCAGCCGCAGCCGAGACACCGGCAAAGGATGATATTGAAGTAGACAGAAGCCTTTTGAAAGCAACGGGGGCGGCAGCGGAACAAAGGGCTATGGAAATAAGTATGGAGGCTTGTCCTGAAGGTTCCGTTGCACGCACGAACCTTGAGCTGGCGGGTCCCGCTGGAGCATTGATCGCACTAAAAACCCTTTTAGGCGATAAGCTTGCTAAGCTTGTCGGCCAGTTTAAAGGTTTTATCGACAGCTTGGTATTAAAGGCGAGTAATGAGGCAAAAGTAGCCGTACAAGACATCGTTACCAAGGCCGCGGAATATATCGGCCAAGGCAATAGAATCGCGTTTGTGAAGAATATGATGTTTAAGGAAGAAAAAAATACAAAAGGGGAAGTCATGATGGTACCGCGTTTTGGCGCGGCAATGATTTTCAAGGTAGTCAGCATGATTAGTACGGAACATGAAGGTATTATTAATATTACTAATGCCGGCACGCAGGCAGAGATGATCCGGGATACTTTGGAAACTTTATATCCTGAGCTTGGCAAAAAAGTAAGAGTATATGAAGGAAAAGAAGGCAGCATTCTGGATGAACTGAATGGCGATGCGACTAAATTGCGGGTATTATACATTAATGAGAATGATATCGATAATATTAGTGGCGTAGCGTATATAAAATCAACGATTATGGACAGAGTTAACGGATTAAAGGTATTGTTTACCGTGCTTGCGCCGAATCTGAATACCTTGAGCAACCAGGAACAGGAAGCATTAACGCAGTTGCAGGATGGCAGGTTTGAGCTTAAGAACGTTGAAGTTGCGGTCGATAGCGACTATAAAGCAATGGAGGCGGATTTCCTGAAAGCAGTTAAAGTTGCGTTACAGGCGTAATATATTGGACATAACGGCCTTGTTTGTAATGGATGTTTTTTGCAAAGTGTCACAATGAGTCGCGCCGAGTAGTGAAGCAGGCTATACTCTCCGCGGGTATAAAATCAGAGGTTAAGCGGGAGCAGGAGATAGAGCCGCGAAAAAATGGGCGGGCGGGCAAAGCAGGAAAGCCTGTCTTTGACCGCCCGCTTCTTATTCACCTACGCAGTTATAGGAACATTGCCGCTCGCGGGAATATGAAAAACGGATGTTAGGAATAGATGCTAAATCAGAGAGGAATACATGCTTTCCTTTAATTTAAACAATATGAAGCCGGTGATTATTACAACTCTGGTCGTATGCTTGATATTGAACCTTGTTTCTCTTTCTTATATTCAAGACGGTTACGCGGATTCATTTCTTAAGGCCAGGGTGGAGACGGTCAGCGGGCCGCAGATGAGCGGGCTGGAACAGGTTAAGCAGGTGCTGCGGAACCTGAAGGTGCCGAAGGATATCGGATTTATCAAGGAAGTGCACGTGCCGCAGAACCCGGCGCAGGAGATGATCATCAACATCCAGGACCTGCATTGTAATTACCCTGCGCAGAAAAACATCGCGAAGATACTGGATCACCTGTGCACGACGTACGGGATAAGGCTGATCAGCGTGGAAGGCGGCAGCGGGAAGATCGACACGACGTTTTACAAG
>JAHIOQ010000043.1 GCA_018895275.1 Candidatus Omnitrophota bacterium | reverse complement strand
TCTATATATTCATCTTTTTCCCTTCCGATATACCCTCTATAGCTTGTCCAGCGGTATTCTTCCGGTTTCTTTACCATCTTTGCCCTGAGGGGATTTAAACATCATAGTTGTGCTTTTTCTTTTTACCTTTCCCTTTGTTTTCATCCTTCTTACTAAAAACCTTCCCCCCACCCCCATCTTTCTCGCACCCCCCGGAATTAATCTGCGCTGCGCCGGGCTGGGAAATCCCTCCGCCGCTTATATCCGGAGGAAGGCCAGGAATTCCTCCCGCGCCAAGGCCGATCGCAGGCCCGCCCATATACCCGAATCCCACCATCAATCCCCACGGATCCAAATAATTTACCGGGTCACCCAGGCAGAACCGGTACAGATGCGGCCCGTCAACCATACCCAAGGGGTCGGTGTTGATGAATCTGCCGAGTATCGGCTTGTAGTATCTGGCTCCGTAAAATACAAGCCCGAAATCCGACAAAAATTTACCACTTGCCAACTTTTTTAAGATAACTACGTATCAAAAGGAATGGCCAAAATATTAGCAAGAAAAACCCAAAATAGGGTTTAAATGCCTTTTGTTGCATTTTCTTTGCATAATTATCTGCATTTTTTTCAGCCAATTCTTTCTTTATCCCATGAGTAAAATTTCTTTGATAATGATGCCCTATTTCATGATATAAGGAATAAGACAAGGTAAATTTTGGGATTAACGGTATAAGAAAGAATAATTTCGGCATTCCTTTAAACATCGCTTCGGCAGATAGAAAGACAATAGCATCTTCATTGTTTGTACTAGCATAATACATCCCTCTACATTCATTTCCATCTTTTGACTTTAATGATTTATCTACTACCTTAATACAGCCAAGTTTATCAATATGTGCTTTGGGCACATATCTAAGCAAGGAAATAAGATGCTTTTCGAATTTAAAGTTATTTTTTTCTGTTACTGAATCTTCTATATAAATTTTCATTATCTTCTACCTAAATCACCTCCCCCACCTAAAAAATCCGCTAGTTTATCTAAAAAGTCTTTCCACCAATTTTTTGATTCATAATCGTGATTCCATCCTTTTCCGTCTCTTAAAGGAGGGCCTCCTTTATTAACCAGTTTTTTAACTGGTTTCGGACTTTTATCTTGACTCTTACTAAAAACACTCCCCCCACCCCCATCTTTCTCGCACCCCCCGGAATTAATCTGTGCTGCGCCGGGCTGGGAAATTCCTCCTCCGCCTATATCAGGAGGAGGAATACCGGGAATTCCTCCCGCGCCAAGGCCGATCGCAGGCCCGCCCATATACCCGAATCCCACCATCAATCCCCACGGATCCAAATAATTTACCGGGTCACCCAGACAGAACCGGTACAGATTCGGCCCGTCAACCATGCCCAAGGGGTCGGTGTTGATGAATATGCCGAGAATCGGCTTATAGTATCTGGCTCCGTAAAATACAAGTCCGAAATCCGGCAACAGTTCCTTATCCTGGAATTGATAATTATTGATCAAAGAGCCGGTTTGCGCGGTTACATTCCCAAAGGCATCGTAATCATACGCCTGCACGATACTGCCGCTCTCATCGCTTATCCGCGTAACATTATCAAGCATTAAATTATGATAATAATGCGTAGCTGTGCCGTTCCATCTGCTCACCAGGCCGCCGATGCCACCGGCAATATCCGGTATGCGCGTATACGCCGCCAGGGTATTACCCGCGGAGTCCCGCTCGACTACCGGCAGCATAGCGTCATAGATATATCTTACCACATTAGCGTTCTCCGATACAGATGTTCTCTGCCAGGCGCCGTTGTAGGTAAACTGCGCGAGATTAAAGGCATCCTGAACGCTGATGAGCCGGTTTTCATAATCATAGCCGTAGGTTGTTGCCCCGTTAAGATTGCTTGTTTCGGAAAGCAGATTGCCGTTATCGTCATGCTGATAGTTGATAGCTTCCGTTGCGTTATTTCGATAATTTATCTGATTCGCTTCGTTGTAGCCGCAGGTAATCGAGATGCCGTCCCGGTTTTCCTGTATGCGGTTTCCGGCCGGGTCATAGCCGTAATCACGTTGATAAATCACGGCATTGCTTGAAAGAATAAGGGGGACGTTGTTTGATTAGTTGATATTTAACGATTTTTTCAAAATCCCTTTTTCTTTTTCAATTATCATCCCTCTACTTACACCACTGCTTGCCGCTGATTCCTTAATCTTTAAGATCCTTCCAGAGCCTTTCACGCTCATTCCCAGCTTTTTTACAGCTAAATACATAAACACGCTGCGCGCTTCTCTGACCTCTTTGGTTTTCTTCTCTAGCAACGCATCTCGCGCAATTCCATATAACCGGCTGATTTTGTGCGCATAAATGCAGCGAGATTGGTTTGTCCGGTTTGGTATAGTAAATGAAAATGGTTATCCATAATACACCAGGCATGAATTTTCATGCTTGATTCTTTCT
>JAHIOQ010000042.1 GCA_018895275.1 Candidatus Omnitrophota bacterium | reverse complement strand
TACTTTTCAGTCTTTCAGCTAACAATAGCTCTTTGGCTGGATAATGAGTTGTTGGGGTAACATGGCTCTGCTCTTTTTTGGGAAAATTAGTTAAAAATTGCTGTAAAAGCTGTTTTTAAATTTCTATTTAGGATTTAGGGAAAACAGGAAAGTCTTGACAATACCATTGTATTATTGTATAATTGTATTGAAAGGAATGGTGTAAAATGCATAAGGATTATATAACAACTAATATTCGGATGCCAAAAAAGTTATGGATTTCGCTGAGGCATAAAGCATTGCAAGAGGGCAAAAGCTTAGCCGCGCTTTTGAGAGAAGGGGCGCAATATGTGCTTGAGGGAAGAAAATCAACTAAGGTTCAATTTAAAAACGATCCCTTTTTAAAAATTATTGGAGCCGGAAACGCTATTCAGGATGGCGCTGTAAAACACGATAGGGATATTTATGGGAATAAAAATTTTTGTTGATACGAGTGCTTTTGTCGCGTTATTTGATAAAAAAGATCAATATCATCAGAAGGCAACGACGTACTTTTTCGGTTTAGGTTCAAATCTTGCACAATTACATACTTCTAATTATGTGATTGATGAGACGATTACAAGGATTCGTATACAGGATGGGCATAAAGCTGCGGTGGAATTTACGGAGCATTTTTTCAGAAGCAAAATTTTTTATAATCATTATGTAAATGAGGATATAGAGAGAAATGCTTTTGAGTTTTTTAAAAAATATGCTGATAAAGAATTAAGCTTTACGGATTGTACGAGTTTTGCCTTGATGAAGCAGTTGCGAATAACTAAAGCCTTTACTTTTGATGATGATTTTGCAAAAGCAGGGTTTGAAATCGTTAATCCTTTCTAATCGCTTATATCCAGTTTGAAATAAATAAGATAATCGAGAAATTATAAGTTGGCAGGGAAAGCCTGTATTGCATAAACGACCATGACAAACCAAAAAATTGGATTGGAAAAAATCGACGAATACCGCTACCGCATACCGAAAACATATAAACCGGGAATGCGCACGGACGGAATTATCTATACAAGCGGCCAGCTTCTTGAAAGCCTGTTACGTGACAAGGCGATTGAGCAGGTGGCCAACGTTTCTTTTCTTCCGGGCATTGTCAAAAGCTCGCTGGCCATGCCGGACATCCATTGGGGATATGGTTTTCCTATTGGTGGAGTGGCGGCCACAGATATTGAGAAGGGTGGAGTGGTTTCGCCTGGAGGTGTTGGTTTTGATATAAATTGTGGAGTAAGGCTAGTAAAAACCAATCTTTTTTATGAGGACATCAGAGAAAAAATACCGGACCTGCTAAATGTGTTGTATCATACTATTCCTGCAGGGGTTGGCTCAAAAGGGTCTTTGCGTTTAAGCGAGGCCGAGGAAGAAAAGCTGCTTCTAAAAGGCGCGGCCTGGATGGTGGCTAAGGGGTATGGAACAAGCGAGGACCTCGAGTGTACGGAGGCAGGCGGGCAATTGCCGGACGCGGACCCCTCACTTGTTTCCCAACACGCCTATGAGCGGGGCAAGGCGCAAGTCGGCACACTGGGCTCCGGCAACCATTTTTTGGAAATTCAGGTTATTGATAAAATTTTTGAGGAAGAAATCGCCGCGCAGCTTAATTTGTTTAAAGGCCAGATCGTAATCATGATTCATTCCGGCTCCCGCGGCCTGGGCCACCAGGTGTGCACGGATTATCTGAAGGTGATGCTTGAGTGTCTAAAAAAATATGAGATTAATGTTCCCGACCGCCAGCTTGCCTGCGCGCCGGTTGATTCCAAAGAGGGCCGCGCCTATTTAGGGGCGATGTCCTGCGCGGCAAATTATGCCTGGGCAAACCGGCAGATGCTTATGCATCTTACCCGCATGGCCTTTGAACAGTTCTTTAAAACCGGCTGGCAGAAACTGCAGATGAATCTTATCTACGACGTCGCGCATAATATCGCCAAAAAAGAGCAGCATATTGTTAACGGCGAGAAAAAGTCATTATGCGTGCACCGTAAGGGTGCTACCCGGGCGTTTGGGCCCGGGCATCCGGAACTGCCGCAAAGGTACCGGAACACCGGACAGCCGGTGATTATCCCCGGAGACATGGGCAGAAACTCCTATCTGCTTGTCGGTACGCAGAAGGCAATGGACGAGACCTTTGGCTCTACCTGCCACGGAGCTGGACGCTTGATGTCGCGGTCACAAGCAATAAGGACATTAAATCCAAAAAAGGTGATCGAAGAATTAAGGCAAAAAAACATTATTGTCCGCAGCGCGGGAAAAGAGATTATATCCGAAGAGGCGCCGCAGGCATATAAGGATGTTAACGTCGTTGTCGATGTCGTTCATTCTGCGGGCATTTCAAAAAAGGTATGCCGCATGCGGCCGTTGGGGGTTATTAAGGGATAAGTTGGCTCATGGTTCATGGCTGATGGCTCGCAGGAAAGGGGAGTAGGTATATAGTGTGCAACGGGATAGTGATGGTAGAAAATATGTGGTTTAAAACCCTAAATCCTAAAATCGAAACACTAAATAAATCCAGAACTAAAATGTCCTAAACTCAAAAAACAGTTTGGATTTTTTTGAAGGAACTGTTAGTAACCGATATTAACTGTTTGTAACTGGTGGTAACCGAGAAAAGTGTCAACGGGGGGATAGAATGCTTGACATTAAATTTATTAGAGAAAATCCGGACAAGATAAAGACTGCGCTTAAAAACCGAAACCTGAATCTGGATATAGAGCAATTGCTGGGGATTGACCGGCAATGGAAGGCCTTAACCCTGGAGGTCGAAGAATTAAAACGAAAAAGAAACATCGCCTCGGACCAAATGGCCGTGCTTGTTCAGAAAAAAGAGGATATTTCCGGGCAAAGGATCGAACTTAAAGGGCTATCCCAAAAAATAAAAGAATTAGATGAGAAAGTGGGTGATTTAAAGAAAAAAATCCATGAAATATTAATATGTATCCCAAATATTCCCCATAAATCCGTGCCTATCGGTAAAGATGCGAGCGCAAATATTCTGACCAAGACATGGGGTGAACCGATAAAATTGGACTTTCCGGCCAAAACACATATAGAACTAAGTGAGTTTTTTGACATCATTGATTTCGCTCGGGCAACAAAGCTTACAGGATCTAATTTTGTGCTGTATAAAGGGGCCGGAGCCCTCTTAGAAAGGGCGCTTATTAATTTTATGCTGGGAATGCATACCAAAAAACATGGATTTGTCGAGGTTTCTCCTCCGTTTATTGTAAATAGAGCGAGCATGACAGGGACGGGGCAGTTGCCTAAGCTGGAAGAAGATATGTATCGAACCAGTGAGGATGATTTTTTCCTGATTCCCACGGCAGAAGTTCCTGTTACAAATATATTTAGGGATGAAATTCTTGGTTCGGAGCAGCTGCCGATTTATTATACGGCCTATACACCCTGTTTCCGCCGTGAGGCAGGTTCATACGGTAAGGATACGCGCGGCCTTTTAAGGGTGCATCAATTTGATAAGGTAGAGCTCGTAAAATTTGTCCGGCCGGAAACATCATACGCGGAGCTGGAAAGCCTTTTAGCCTGCGCGGAGGCGGTATTACAGGCGCTGGAATTGCCGTATCGCGTACTCTGTTTATCCACGGGGGATATAAGCTTTGCCGCGGCAAAATGCTATGACATTGAAGTCTGGGCGCCGGGGGTAGAAAAATGGCTGGAGGTTTCCAGCTGCAGCAACTTTGAAGATTTTCAGGCACGCAGGGCGAACATAAGATATAAAGATGCTCTATCCGGAAAGGTTAGCTATCTGCATACCCTAAACGGCTCCGGAGTCGCCCTGGCCAGGACAGTAATCGCGATTATCGAAAACTATCAGCAAAAAGACGGTTCGATTCTGATTCCAAAGGCGCTGCAGCCTTACATGGACGGGATGGAGAGAATCGGATAAATAAGATATTTAACCACAGATTACACAGGGAGTATAAATTGATAGATTAGAAGTAGCTGTGCAATCCGTGTAATCTGTGGTTTAACGTTTTGATGGAACGCGACCTGCCGGCAGGAAAGGGATATGCTTAAGCGTGTTTCAAAACTTATTATCGGCATTGCGCTTATTCCCGTATGCGTTGGAGCAAGCATAGCTTTTTATGAATTGATTTGCGCTGTGCGCCCCCAGAGCAGCGCGCACGTTGTGTTTCTGGCGGGGATTGTCTGCTATGCGGTTTTATATCTGGCTTCCTTCAAGATGAACTTTCTTTATGTCTTAGGCCACGAGGCCGTACACGCAATATTTGCTTTATTGTGCGGAGGAACGGTTAAGTCGTTTAATGTTTCGACAAAAGGCGGCAGCGTTGGCACAACCAAGACCAATGTGCTCATAAGCCTGGGGCCGTATTTTTTTCCGTTTTATACCATTATCTTATGCGCGGGATTTATGGCCGCCGCGTTTTTTCGGCCGGAGATTATTCGTTACGCGAATGTTTTTATGTTTTTACTCGGGTTTAGTATTTCCTTCCATTTTTTGATGACGGTTAATAGCCTGCGCACGGAACAGCCGGACCTTGCGGAAAACGGGCACCTTTTTTCGATTACGCTGCTGTACTTAATAAACCTAATAATTCTTGCCGTTTTGCTAAGCGTTGTGTTTAAGGGCACGGATATTGCCGGGTTTTTTTATAAGGCCGCCGAATATTCCCGGGGAATCTTTTCCGCTATTTGGCAGGCACTGGCGCGAGGAGGCTCATGGCTTATGGCTCATAGCTGGTAGCAACGAGGCCCGAAGGACGATCGTTCGCTGCGCTCACTAAGACGAGAGACGAGGGGAGATCACTCCCGCCACCCGCTATAAAGCATAGCGAGGCAAGCAAATCTAGGCGGACAGGCGCTTTGTTCGTTAGGACGGGGGACGAAAAAAGAGGTTCTTTCTTAATTGAGTTGGACTCTTCCGATTAATTTTATATAGTCCGACAACTGTAGTAGGTCCTTATAAATTTTACTTTCTCACACAGAGACTCAAAGATCACAGAGTTTTTTTGGCTCTTTCGCCTTAAAAAGTTCTATGAGTGCGCCGATAAAATACATCAACATTGTGGATTATTCAACTGGCACTGCCGCACAAGACAATCGGAGAAATTCTAGAAAAAGGAAAGAGGATCTATCCCTAGCTCCTGCGGATCGACGATTTCTTTTATCTCACGCGGAGTAGAACCTTGCTGGTGGTCGGCAAGATTAAGCAGAAGAGGTTCTTCTAAAAGGTTCCCCAGGGCGTCGATAACGATTTTGATCTCCGGCAAAAGGAGTGCGTGAGGATACACGTGTTTAATCATCGCGATTTCATTCGTGTTTAAGCGCACGAAGCTGCCGGGAGGATATACTCCCATCATCTGGATAAATATCTTGAAAAATTGCGGGTCGATGTCACAGCCGATAAGGCGCATCATAACCGCCAGGGCCTTATCCGAAGGCAGAGGTTTTCGGTATGCGCGTCGGCTGGATATCGCGTCATAGATATCGCAAATATTGACGACCATCGCCAAAGGATGTACGGCGGTTATCCCTGAAATCTGCGGGTAGCCGCTCATGTCATATTTCATATGGTGCTGCGTGCAGATGACGACGGAAAGCTTGTCTTCAAAGTTTTGCTGTTCTAAAATCGCCGCGCCTAAAATCGGATGCCGGCGCATGATTTTCCATTCTTCATCGGAAAGGGCGTCCGGCTTATTCAAGAGCGTGAGCGGAATCTTTGTCTTTCCGATATCATGCAGCAGCGCGGCCTTTGCCAATTGATTCAGAGCGGGCTTGTCGCTGATGAAGGACGAAGCCATCGCCACGGAAAGAAGGGCTACGTTTGCCGAATGCGTAAATGTGTATTCATCATAACTGCGCAGAGAAGCCAGCGCCAGGCTTGATGAGGTGTCGCGGGTAATCAGGTTGGTAATATCTTTAGCAATTTTGTCGATAACATCCATGGGCAGAGCATTGCTTGTCTGCATGGCATTGAAGATAAGCTTATTGGCTTCAATGCTGCTGCCGTAGACCTTGTCAGGGGGCAGCAATTCGGTTTCTTCGTCACGAATGGATTTGGCCTTTTTTTCCACGCTGATTGCCGCGATGCCTGCTTCGGCCATTTCCGCGCGAAAGTCATCGGCGTTGCGGCCGCTTGGTTTATCGACAAGCAGCCGGATAAAGCGCGATAAGTCGCGTATAGATACTTCGGACGAAAAGGTGATACTTTTAATTTCTTTTGCCGCGATAATCTGAACGGGCTTTTCTACGGCATGCTTGATTTCATACAAGGGAATTCCGTCAAAGACAAATTGGCCTTCGGCGATGTCGAGAGTAACATCTTTAACTTCTTTTTGCGCGGATATCAGCGCGTCGATAGTGTATTTGCCCTGGGCGACGACGCTCGGATGCTGGGGCGGATACAGCGAAGTTTCTGTAATCAGCAGCGCCAATTGTTTCGCGAAATTCTTAACCAGGTTATTTATTAATATGTGGTTCATCTTTTTCCGTTTCTTTTATTTATGCAAAAGCCCCAGATGCTCGCGGGCGAAAACGCGCAGAGCCTTGGGCTCCGCGGCCAGAAAAAACAGCTTTTTTTTATTTAAAATACGCTTTAGAACCGCTTTCGCGGCAGATATGTCCAGGGCGATTATCGATTTCAGTGCGGCCTTGCGGAGCTTAAGCCGATCCTCTTCGCCGGCTGCCGTCTTTTCTTTGCTGAAGGCAATCACAGTTAAAGCCGAAAGAACCTGTTTGTAGCGGAACTGCGCAAGATATTCGATAGCGGTTATGCGCAGAGGCAGGGACGGGTGAGCAAGTACCTTCATCATCTCTGCGAGCGCTGCGCCGGAACGCTGTTCCGCGAGGATTTTTAATGCCCGCTGCGTGACGAGCGGGTTGTTGTGAAACGTTATTTCTCCCAAAAGAGGAACGATTTGCTCGTCGTTGATTTCCTCCAGAAGTTCAAGCAGGCGCATCATGCGTGAGGGCTGTTCGCGGCGCAGATTTATCGGCGGCATCAAGCTGGTTTTTTTATAATGCGCGGCGATAAGGTTGCGCACCAAAGGAATGTTAGGAAGGTCCTTCGTACCCAGATATATGTTTAGCAGCAAGGAAAACAGGTTTTCGTTGAACAACGCAAAGAAACGGCTAAGGCTTTGCCGGATATCTTCGTCTTTGCACGTAGTAAGGGTGTTAATTATTAATTTTTCAATAATCGGAGCCGGGATGGAATTCAATGCGGCGATGATTTTTTGCTCCTGAAACGAACGCTTGTCCGTGCACTGCGCGAGATTTTCCGAGAGGGCAAGCATCATCCTCCGGCCGCGCGAGGCAGCGCCATCTTTAATCGCGCTTTCTATCGCCGACAATAATTTATCCAGGATTTTTTGAAAAATTTCAAGCGCGCGTTCTTTTACGAGCAGTGTTTGCAGGATGAAAACATAGTTTTCTTCAATATCGTAATTAAGGATAGCGGCGGAAATGGCCTCTTTTTCTACTGCCACGGTTTTTAAAATTTCCATGCCGTTGACGATGTCCTGCCGCTCGGAGCCCAAAATTGCCCCCAAGGACAAAGCGACATCGTCTTCCAGGGAAAATCCGGGGGTAAAGGCGTCGCATATTTCATTGAGAATTGTCAGCGCCTTATCCTGATGCGGATGCTTCTGCAAAAGGGTTTCTTTAAAAACCGGCAAGAAAGACAGGAATGTTTTTCTGTCGGCAAACAGGTTCTGCAGCGTCTGTTTCACCTGCGAGATAAACTCGCGGTTTTGTTTGGAATTTAAGATCTTCTGCGTTAAAAGATCCGCGGTTGTTTTTATGTCTGTTTGTTTGGAAAAAAGCGCAAAGGCATCCGTATATAAAATTATTTCATCCGTCCGGTTCTCGAAGATAAGGGAAAAAAAGGTCTCTTTGTCGAAAGACGAGATAATGTCCTGTAAAATAGTTTTAGTTTCGGTTTCTTCGGAAATCGACATTATGGAGTTTTTTATTTTGCGCATGATTCTCAGGATAACGTTGCTTTCTTTTTCGCCGGAGGATGCGTTGCGCAGAATATATTGAACCGCTACTTTTATCAGGGCACACATGAGCGCGGATTCTTTAAGCAGTTCATAAAGCAGGTGCGTGTGTTCCGGATTTAGCTCCTGCTGCGTTTCATCCGTGAAAAAACGGAATATTTCGCTGTTTGTCAGAGACAGAAGCTGCTCCGGGTCGAACGCTGTATTGCGGCGTGAATAATATTCGATTATTTTTATTCCGCGCGCCCCGTTGCTTTCTAAGACCGCTCGGGCGCCGTCGTTAATGGTGATATTTTCCGGAGGAAGCTTGAGCGCTTCGATAAGGGCGTTGATATCCGTGGTATTTGTTGAAGTATTAAAAATAATCTGGCGGATGTATCGTTTTTGCATTTCTTCCACGAATCCGTCAACCCCGGCGGTTTTTTCCGGGTCAATGCGGGCGTTCAGGACAAAAAGATTGTTTTCAAATATGCGCAGGGTAACGATTTTATTTTGCGCGAGAACGTCTTTTAAACTGGTAAGAAAATTTTCTACGACCGCCCGCAGCATTTGGTGTCCCTTAGGATAAAGGTGTGCGCCCTTGAGCATCCCGAATAGAGCAGCGGCGAAATGACTGAATAGCTTAATGTCTTCTACTCCGGCCTGTTCGCCAAAAATATTTTTATTCTCTTTGTGCATGTCTATCCCCCGCAGGAGCTATTATAACAGAGCCGGGGGGCAGACTGCAAGGGGCAAGCTCACAGCCGCAGGCTACAGGCTACAAAAAGCTTGAAGACAAAGGACAGAAGGCAGAAAAGGTAAAGGGTTACGCCGCCGGTATCGCGTGAGCGGCGTTGTCGCAACGCGACTCACGGCGTCATGCGTAAAAAATAGAAACCATTAACACCTTTCCCAAGCAATACACGTTATGTTCCCGCTGTACAACGAACCATGAGCCCTCAGCCATCTGCTATCATTTATTGCTATTTGCAGCCTGTAGCCTGCGGCTTGCCATGAGCTGTGAACCGATCCGCCGCCTTGATTTTCCCGGGGAAATATGCTATTGTATGCACACGAGATTTTTAAGGCATAAAATTATATAATAAGATATCTCACCGCCATAAAGCTTGGCGGTTCGATATCCAAAATTTAGAAGGCAAAATTTTGGAGGAGTGGCTGAGCGGTCGCCTGCCGGAGGCAGATCACTGAAAGTGAAAAGCGGCGGTCTTGTCCCGAATGAAGTGCTAACGATAGAAATATCTTCGGGATCCGCCTATGGCGGAAAAACCGTTGTAATGGGAATAAAGAAACGTGTGTAAAATTTACATCTTAAAAAGCAAGAAAGATGGGAACATTTATACCGGAAGCACCACGGATATAGAAAAACGTTTAAGATATCATAATAGCGGAAAAGTTCGATCCACAAAAGCCCGTAGGCCTTTGGATTTGATATACACAGAAGAATGCCAGACGAGAACGCAGGCTAGGCAAAGAGAAAATTTTCTTAAAAGTGGCCAAGGGCGCAAGTGGATCGAAGAAGAAATATTGAAGCGGAGGAGTGGCAGAGCGGTTTAATGCGGCGGTCTTGAAAACCGTTGAGGCCGCAAGGTCTCCAGGGGTTCGAATCCTCTCTCCTCCGCCAAAAAAAGAGAAAAAGAAAAGCAGGTCTTGTCCGCCGGAGGCGGATCCGCTGCTGGCGGAAAAACCGTTGTACCTTTACGGGTACCGTGGGTTCGAATCCTACCTCCTCCGCCAGAAAAAAAAATCCCCGTCTAAAAAGACGGGGATTTTTTCTGTTGCGGGAGGTGTAGGATTCGAACCCGAAAAAGAGGATTTTAAGGAGGAAGATTGTTCCTCCTTATCGGCGAAATGCACTTCCCTGCGGAAGGAAAGGGAATATTAAGGGAAAACCATAAGGGTTTTCCCTTAAGGAGCGAACAGCTGAGTACTGCCCCGTTCTCCCGGGGCAAACGGAAGCAGTGAGCGACGGGGACGTAATCCTACCTCCTCCGCCATGAACCACTCCCATAAACCACTTGCTTCGTTCGGGTTCATGGTCGGGCTGCGCCCTGCACCTGAAATGGTGCAGGGTTCATGGCACGCCAGATGAGAGTGGTTCATGCCCTGCACCTGAGCTATGCGAATGGTATAGTGCTAATTCTGCAAAATTTGATCATCAATACTCTTCTCGCTCTGATTTTCCGACGAATACCGCGCATAAATGGCAACCTTTCCCATCAAATCCCCCCTTCTCTTTTAACCACAGATAACACAGATTTCACAGATGTACGAAAAACTTCCAGTCCACTCCATACCTCACAATCACCACGGATCTGCTCTCAATATTCTTGATCAAACCATTACCTCTTAAAAATACCCTGCTCAGCAGCGGCCTTGCCGCTGTTTTTCATTCAAGCACGGCTAAGGGAAAAAACTATTTTCCCCTATTAAATATTCCATGCTTTGACGATCACTATCGGCCGAGTACAGCCCTTTTAAACTTCTTGAAATTATTCCCAAAAGGGTATATATTACTATTTACAAGCATAAAATTTGCTTATTCTTTGCATGACTAAATTATACCTCGAAAGGTATATTAGAGTCAAGCATTATTTTATATTTTTTGGAGAAAAAAATGGACGCGAAAAAGTTAGGCAAAAAAATCAAGATGGCCCGCGTAGAGCTGGATTTAACCCAAACCGAATTAGCGGGAAAAATCGGCGCGAAGCAGAAAAGCATTTCGCGCTATGAATCCGGAGCGACGATGCCTTCGATTGAAACGCTGGTAAAGATTGCGAAGGTGCTTAAGAAGCCGGCGGGGTGTTTTTTGGAGGAGTAAAAGATGAAAATTTTTTCAATGCGCCTACCTTGCGATAGGCAGGGAGTTGGGAAAATTCCACTCTTTACGGTTTAACAAAAGAAGAAGAAATAGTTGTAAATTTGCTTAAGGACAAATGAATTTAAGAGATATTCACGAACGCTACTTTATTACGGATATATCGAATGCCGCATCGATTATGAGCGAAGGCATTCTTTCGCATAATGGAGCTTATTGGTTTAAAGTGGTTAGGGATAAAGAGTGATAAAAGAATGAAAGGGAATAACAATGATAACTAAACTTATTGTTAAGAATTTCAAAGTTTTGGATGACGTGGAAATTGAAATCGGCAACCCGGTTGTTTTTATTGGGCCCAATAATTCAGGCAAGACATCGGCTCTGCAGGTCTTGGCATTGTGGGATATTGGATTAAAACGGTGGAATGAAAAGCGAAAAGGCGCTAAGACGACTGAGAAGCGGTCCGGGGTTACGATAAACAGGCGTGACTTGATCAGCGTTCCTGTTCCAGATGCAAATCTTCTTTGGAATAAATTACATGTTCGGGATGTCCAAAGAAATAATGGGAAACAAACGACCGAAAATATTCGTATTGAAATCATTGTTGAAGGTGTAAGTAAAGATAAATCATGGGAGTGCGGGCTTGAATTTGACTACGCAAATATGGAATCGTTGTATTGCCGTCCATTACGTATAGGCGCTAGTAAAACACCTCAGAGAATGCTGATTCCAAAGGAGGCAGGAGATATTTCCATTGCCTTTTTACCGCCGATGTCAGGGCTTGCAGCTAATGAAAGCAGGCTTGATCCAGGCGCTATTAATGTGCGGATAGGTGAGGGACGCACGGCGGATGTTCTTCGTAATTTGTGTTATACGATTTATGAAAAGGATGTGAAAATATGGGAGAAGCTGACTCACCATATTGATTTGCTTTTTGGCGTAAAATTGGATGAACCCCAATATATCCAGGAACGGGGAGAAATTGTTATGAGTTTTCGCCAAGAAGGTTTGACGCTTGATTTATCGGCATCAGGAAGAGGGCTTCAGCAAACATTGTTATTGCTTGCGTATATGTATTCCAATCCCGGGGCGGTATTACTCCTTGATGAGCCCGATGCGCATCTTGAGATTTTACGCCAGCGTCAAATTTACAATTTAATTACGAATGTCGCGGCTCAAAATAATAGTCAAATTATTATAGCCAGCCATTCAGAAATTTTGCTCAATGAGGCCGCGGATAAAGATGTAGTTGTCGCGTTTCTGGGAAAACCGCATCGCATTAATGACCGGGGGTCACAACTGTTGAAATCTTTAAAAGATATTGGATTTGAGGACTATTATCTATCTCAACAAAAGGGGTGGGTTCTTTATTTGGAAGGTTCTACAGACCTCTCTATTCTACAATCATTCGCGGAAATCTTGGGGCATAGCGAGGCAATAAAAATCTTGGAACGGCCTTTTGTTCATTATGTCGGGAATCAATTGCAGAAGGCCAAGGATCACTTCTACGGGCTGAGGGAAGGGGTGCTTAGTTTAAGAGGAATAGCAGTTTTTGACAAGCTTGATCAGGCAATCCCGGAAGATACAATCATGAAGGTTTTACAATGGCAACGGCGTGAAATTGAGAATTATCTATGTACCCGTGATGTGCTTTCTGCCTATGCCAAAGATGTCGAACATAAAGAGACAGCAGTGCCTCTTTTTAGTGAAGAGGAAACAGTAGAAAGAATTAAATCCATGGATGAAGCGATCAACGAAGTCACGGCTGCAATGGAGACTCTTGGGAAAGGATCGCCTTGGGATCATAATACAAAGGTCAGCGATGACTTTCTCCCTCACGTTTTTGATAAGTATTTTAAGAAGTTAAAATTACCCAATGTAATGCTAAAGAAAAATTATCATATTTTAGTAAAATATGTTTCGAAGGATAAAATAGCTTCAGAAATAACAGAAAAGTTGAATGATATCGTTGCTACGGCAAAAAAGAAGTGATGAAAAAAAAGGATGTTATTATGGAGATATTAGTCGGAGACATTTTTAATTCTAAAGCGCAGACATTAATAAATACCGTGAATTGCGTTGGGATCATGGGAAAAGGAATCGCGGCCGAATTCAAGAAACGTTATCCTGAAATGTTCAAGGATTATGTTGTATGTTGCCAAAAAGGCGACGTTAAGCCGGGGGTCCCTTATTTGTTTAAATCTTCCTCGCTTTTCGCGCTATGAATCCGGAGTGACGATGCCTTCGATTGAAGATTGCGAAGGTCGTTAAGAAACCGTCTTGGTGTTTTTTGGAGGAGTAGATCGGTTTTTTGCGGAGAATTAAGAAATAAATTAACTTCTTATAAATCAGAGGAGATCAAAGTTGAATAATTTTATTACAAATAGCGCCGCAAGAGATCTCAAGAAACGGTTGATAGAACTTATTCGAAAAAGCGATGAACTGAAATTTCTCGTTGGTTTCTTCTATTTTTCCGGCATTAGGGAATTATATAAAGGATTAAAAGAAAAACCTGATCGAAAAATAAAGGTTCTTGTCGGGCTTAATGTCGATGCCACAAATTATGGCGTGATAGAGCTTGGAGCCTCTCCCCAAGACGATCAGCTTTCTGACGAAGAAAAAACCTACAAGTTTTTTCAGTCGGTAAAGAAGTCTTTAAATACTGAGAATTTTGACACGGAAGAATTTTACGAACAGGTCCGATTTTTCATTCAATTAATCCGGGACGATAAGTTAATGCTCCGAAAAACCTATAACCCCAATCATGCCAAGCTTTACCTGTTTAAATTGGAGGAAGGTCAAGTTGCCAGGAAAAATCTATTTATTACCGGGAGCAGTAATTTAACCAGAGCAGGCTTGACAACCCAGGAAGAATTCAATGTGGAAATAAGCGATTTCGGCTTTGAAGATGCGGAAAGCTATTTCGACGCTTTGTGGGATGAAGCGGTAAAAATAACCGAACACGAAGAAGCTAAAAGAAAGCTGATCGAAATAGTTGAAAAAGAAACTCTTATTAAGGAAATCACCCCTTTTGAAGCGTTTGTCTTGGTCTTAAAAACCTATCTTGATGCGTTTGAGGGGCCTGAGGTTGGACAATCGCTGGTTAAAACACTGGAAGAAAACGGCTATACGCCTTATCAATATCAGTTAGACGCGGTCAAGCAGGCGCTGGCGGTTATAGATAATAATAACGGCGTGATCATCGCGGATGTTGTCGGTTTAGGTAAGACAGTTATTGCCTGTTCAGTTGCCAAAGAGCTTAAAAAGCGCGGTATCGTTATCTGCCCTCCCGGGATTATCGGTGATAGGAATAAGAATTCCGGCTGGAAAAAGTACCTGGAAGAATTTGGCCTTTCAAAAGAAGGTTGGGAGGTTTGGTCCCTCGGCGACCTGGAGAATATTGCTGATTTTGTGAATAAACACAAAGACATTGAAGTGGTGATTGTCGATGAAGCGCACCGTTTCAGGAATCAGGACACTAAAGATTATGAATCCTTACAGAATATCTGCCGCGATAAAATAGTCATTTTGCTTACCGCCACGCCCTTTAATAACAGGCCGGGTGATATCCTTTCGTTACTAAAACTTTTTATCACTCCGAAAAAATCATCAATTACTCTGGAAAACAATCTAGTAGATAAATTCAAGGCTTTCAGGGGAACTTTTGACCGGCTCGGGTATATTACAAAATACTGGAATTCAGCAAATAACGCTAAGAAAAAGAAGGCGGAAACCTATTATCAAAGTTTTTTTGAAGATAAAACCATTGACCTGGGAAAGGTGGCGCAGAGGTCTCATTATCTTGCCCGGCAAATAAGGGATGTAATTGAGCCGGTAACAATCCGGCGTAACCGCCTTGACCTTCAAGCCAATCCTTATTATAAGGACGAGGTCAAGCATCTATCCTCGGTCGCGGATCCTAAAGAGTGGTTTTTTGAATTAACAAAAGAACAGTCCATATTTTACGATAAAGTCATCGGGCAGTATTTTGGCGATCCTGATGACGGCGGCCAATTCAAGGGTGCGATTTATCGTCCTTTTGAATATGAAGTTGAAAGAGAGAGGATTACTAATGAGAAATTGTCCTTGAAAGACAACCGCCAATTCAATCAACAGAGAAACTTGTATGACTTTATGCGCCGTTTACTGGTCAAGCGTTTTGAAAGCTCTTTTGGCTCTTTCGAGCAGAGCATAAGAAATTTCAAGCTCATCACCGAAAAGATATTAGAATTTATCAAGAAGACCGGGAAAGGCGATTATTATAACGGCCAATATATACTAGATAGGGCGCTTCTTGAAAAGATCTATGTTCTTGAACTTGATGAAATCGAGAAATACTTAGCCGAGTATACCGAGAAGATAAACAATGGCGAATATCCGAAAAATCATAGAATATATGAAATCAATAAATTTGACGATAAAAAGGGGTTTATTGACGATATAAACTCTGATTTGAGGATGTTCGACGATATATTAGCCCGGCTATCAACTTTAGATTTAGTGAAAAATGACCCCAAAACCGCTTGCTTGCTGAATAATATCAGGCAAGCGGTAAAACAAAAGCCCGCCAAAGGCGAGCCAAAAAGAAAAATTATAGTATTTTCCGAATATTTGGATACAGTCAAGTATCTGGAGTCAAACTTAAGAAAACATTTTGGCGATAGGATTCTTGTTGTCGCGGGTGATTTATCGGCGCAGAAGGTATTGCAAATAAACAAAAACTTTGATGCCGCCTATCCTGAACAAAACGACGATTTTGACATATTGCTTGCTTCGGACAAAATATCCGAAGGTTTCAACCTAAACCGCGCCGGGCTGGTTATTAACTACGACATCCCGTGGAATCCGGTCCGGGTTATCCAGCGCGTCGGCCGTATCAACCGTATTAGCAGGAAAGTCTTTAATGAGCTTTATATCGTTAATTTCTTCCCCACGGAAAAAGGAGCGGAACTGGTCAAGTCGCGGGAAATCGCCGGTAATAAGATGTTTTTGATCCATAATACCCTGGGAGAAGACGCCAAGATCTTTGATATTGATGAAGAGCCGACCCCCTCCGGTCTTTTTAAACGAATTCAGCAAAATCCGGACAAACAGGAAGAAGAAAGTTTTTATACCAAAGCCCTGAAAGAGTTTTTGAAAATCAAAAAAGATGCCCCAGAGCTTATCGCCTCTCTTAAAAGCTACCCGTCGCGCATAAAAGTGGCAAAGAAACATAGCGAAAATGAGCTTTTAGTCTTCCTGAGAAAAGGAAGATTGTATATCCATTGTTTAAAATATGAAAATGAAAACGGAACAGATGTTTATCAGGCCTCTTTTGAAGAAGTGTTTGATAAGATTGCCTGCGCTCAGGATGAAAAAGCCTTGTCCTTAAGCGGCAGTTTCTGGAAAGCTTATGAAAACGTAAGAAAATTTAAAGAACACCGCGTTATCCCTCCAAGTGAGCAGAGCCTTGAGCAAAAAGCCCTGAATAATCTCGCGACATTTATTGGTCAGATTCAATCGGAAGAAATAATGCCGCATAAGGATTTCTTGCGGACGTTAAGAGAAGATATTTTAGACTACGGCACGCTTTCCGATTACACCTTGCGCCGGATCGCCAACATGGAAAGCGCGGATGGGGCAAAGCAAAAAAGAGCGGCCGCAGAAATAACCGCTTTAAAAAAAGAACTGGGAGAGGATTACCTGCAAAAAGAAAAAGCAAAGCAGAAAAATTTATCCAAAGAAATAATCATCGCGATAGAAAATCAGGCAGAAAGGTAATTTATGAAAAAAATAATACAAAACAATTATGCCGAATTTTTAGGTGAAATAAAAGAAAGAATCCGTCGTGCTCAATATGCTGCTTTAAAAGCTGTAAATAAACAACTTATCGAATTATACTGGGATATTGGCAGGATGATTTTGGAGCGTCAAAATCAGCATGGTTGGGGTAAGGCAGTGGTAGAGAATCTATCCAAAGATTTGCAGAAAGAGTTCCCGGGGGTGCAGGGGTATTCAAAAGATAATATGTGGCGTATGCGAAAGTTTTACTTGCAGTATAACGATAATGAAAAACTTGCGCCAATGGTGCAAGAAATTGGATGGACGCACAACATTATTGTAATGGAGAGCTGTAAGGATAATTTAGAGCGTGAATTTTATATTCGTATGACACGCAAGTTTGGCTGGACAAAAAATGTGCTTATTCATCAGATAGAAAATAAAACCTATGAAAAGATGATGCTGAATCAAACAAATTTCAGTAAAACTCTCCCTGAGAAAATCCGCAATCAGGCAAAACTGGCAGTAAAAGATGAATATACTTTTGATTTCCTCGAACTTGGCGAAGAACATAGCGAACTGGAATTAGAACGGGCATTAATGTCTAAGATTAACCGTTTTTTAATAGAAATGGGTGGAGTGTTTACATTTGTAGGGAATCAATTTCGGCTTGATATTAATGGCAGGGAATTTTTTATTGATATTTTACTTTATCATCGCCGCTTAAAATGCCTTGTAGCGATTGATTTAAAAATCGTGGAATTCAAACCGGAACACGCTGGGAAAATGCAATTTTATCTTGTAGCGCTGGATGATCTTGTAAAAATGAAAGAAGAAAATCCATCGATAGGTATTATCCTATGCAAAAATAAGGATCGAACAATTGTGGAATACGCATTGCGGGTATCAAAAAAACCGATTGGTGTAGCTACATATAAGATAACCACGCAACTTCCAGGAAATCTTAAGAAAGAACTTCCATCCCCAGAGCAAGTGGCAAGGTTAATAGAAGAAATATAATTTTTTTGGGAGCAATATTATGCCGGAAGAGCGTAACAGCGGCCGAGAAATACTTGACGATATAATCAAAAACTTTTCCCCGGACAAATTTACCCGGTTTTTTCGCGAAAAAAGCCGTTCTTTCACTCTGCGGCAGGAAGCATTCACTCTCTATAATGACGAGTATTTTTCCGACGGCGTAAAGCTCGGTGAGATTAAATTTTCTGAAAGCGAGAAATTAGTTGTTTGCGCTTTTAAAGCAAACCGGCCGCTTTCCGAACGAAGCGGCAAAAAAGCACAATATGATAAAGGTAAAGAGATTCTCAAGGATACCCAATCCGATGCCGGTATTTTTATCTTTTACGATAAAGATGGCAATTTCCGATTTTCCTTGATTTATCCCAAAGCCATAGGTAACCGCCGGCAGTGGAGCAATTTTCGTAGGTTTACTTATTTTGTAAGCCGTGAATTTACTAACAAAACATTTTTGCAAAGAATCGGCGCCAGCGACTTTTCCAGTTTTCAAAAAATCAAAGACGCGTTTTCAGTTGAGAAGGTTACCAAAGAGTTTTATGAAGATATTGCCAACTGGTATTTTTGGGCGGTTCAACATAGTACTTTTCCAAAAGACGCGGAGGAAGAGGAGAACGGCAGAAACATAGCCGTCATTCGGCTTATTACCAGAATGATTTTTATCTGGTTTATGCGCGAGCAGGGCTTAGTGCCAAAGAATTTGTTTGAAGAAAAAAGTATCTCGGAAATGCTCAAAGAGATTTCTTCCGAAAGTTCAACCTATTACCAGGCAATTTTACAAAATCTATTTTTTGCCACGCTAAGTACCAAAAAAGACGACCGGAAATTCAGAAGTGAGATTAGGGGATACAAAGGTTATAACCCTGATTTTGGCAATCAAAATGTTTTTCGTTTCCAGGAGCTTTTCAAAAATCCGGAAAACCTAAAAGATGATTTTGGTGAAATCCCATTTTTAAACGGCGGGCTGTTTGAATGCCTTGATGATAAGCCCAATGGCATTTATATAGATGGATT
The DNA here is from genome assembly GCA_018895275.1 of Candidatus Omnitrophota bacterium. Classification (GTDB taxonomy): domain Bacteria; phylum Omnitrophota; class Gorgyraeia; order B26-G9; family B26-G9; genus JAHIOQ01. Next base: position 1,122 of record JAHIOQ010000042.1, on the reverse strand, counting down.
TACCTCTGTTAAAAAGAACCAGCCGACGGTTCCGAATATCCTTTTTTTTAGCGGAGAACAAAAAGCGGATCTCAATACCGCTTACGGCACAAAAAGCAAAACCTATAAAGTCAGAGGGCTTTTAGATATCCTTTCCTCGTTTAATTTTACTATTGATGAGAACTCCCCTGACGATTCTGATATCGCCCTTGACCCCGAGCTTTTGGGCAGAGTGTTTGAAAATCTTCTGGCAAGTTTTAATCCTGAAACTTCCACCACCGCCCGCAAAGCTACCGGTAGTTATTACACCCCCAGAGAAATTGTTGACTATATGGTCGCCGAGTCGCTTAAGGCGTATTTTAAAACGCATCTTTCACCCCGTGAGATGACACAGTCTATCTCACGGGGTGAAGCTATTTCCGACCCCGTATCGCTGTACGGGACAAGTTTAGATAAAAAAATAGACTCACTTTTTTCAACAGGAAGCGAAGAAAATATATTTAATAAATCAGAGTCAAAAAAGATCGTAGAACTAATTGAAAGTGTCAGAATTGTTGATCCGGCGGTCGGTTCCGGCGCGTTTCCAATGGGCGCGCTTAATAAATTGGTATTTATCTTAAATAAAGTTGATCCGGCAAACGAGCTTTGGAAACAGGCCCAGATATCAGCGGCGGATACGATACCCGATCCGTGTATCAAACAGGATACCAAAAACCGTATTGAAGAATTTTTCAAAGGTAAAAACGCGGATTACGGACGAAAATTGTATTTAATCCAAAAATGTATTTATGGTGTGGATATTCAACAGATTGCGGTAGAAATTGCCAAACTGCGCTTCTTTATCTCTCTTTTGGTGGATGAAAAGCTTGATAAAACGAAAGAAAACTGGGGCATTGAACCACTGCCAAATCTTGATTTTAAGATTATGCAGGGCAATAGTTTGATTTCCGAATTTTTGGGCATTGATTTTGATAATGGGCAAGAGAAAAAAGATGCGCAGGGTCAAGTTAGGTTATGGTTGGAAAATGAAGATGGTAGTTTAATTAAAGAATTTGAACGAAAGAAAATAGATTATCAAAATGAATCGGACAAAGACAAAAAAGCAAAACTGAAAAATGAAGTAGAAGATTTGATGATAAAAAT
>JAHIOQ010000041.1 GCA_018895275.1 Candidatus Omnitrophota bacterium | reverse complement strand
GTGTAAGCACAGTAATGTGTGTAGCTGAAGAGTACTAATATGTCGTGCGGCTTGATCACTTTTGTGATCATTGTCAATTAATACGCTGTTCATCCCGGCTATAAAGTTATTAATTTTTAATTATTTCCAGTGGCCATACTGAAGGGGAAACACCCGTTCCCATTCCGAATACGGAAGTTAAGCCCTTTGAGGCCGATGGTACTGCCTTGGTTACATTGTGGGAGAGTAGGAAGCTGCTGGGATATATTTAACCCCCGGTTGATTTTGTTCAATCGGGGGTATTTTTTATCCTGCCTTTTTAATGGAATAAAAATTGGTTGCCACAAAGGCTCTAAGACACGAAGAAAACAAATTTCGACTGAGCTTAGTGTCTTTGTGTCTTGGTGGCTGAAAAATAGGAATTTGTATCTTGGCACGGGAAAAAATAAATAGTTGGACAGATGTGTGAAATAACCGATTTTATTAGTTGACCTCTAAAGTTGCTTGTTATAAGATATCTAATAAGCAATTTAATTAAAATAAACTAAAAGGTTTTTAACCAAAAAAAGGGAGGGGAAAATGGAAAAATCTTATCTGTGTAAAATAATTGCTTTTATTTGTATCGCGGGAATTTTTCTCGGGTCGCCCCAGACGGTTATGGCCCTGGATACATTTTTAGTCGGCGCCCGCGCCGCGGGCATGGCCGGAGCGAATGTCGCTTCGGTAAACGATTCTACGGCGCAATATTATAATCCGGCGGCATTTGGTTTTTTTTCCAGAAAAAAAAGCGAGCATAGGGATACCAGCAGGCTTGATTATAAGCTTACGAATACGGATTTCGGCATCGACACAAATGTTGGTGTGGGATACCGGCTGCATAAAGACCTCGGAGAACTCATGGATGATTTAAGCGATATCAGCACCAGCAGTTTGAGCAGTAACGGTGTGCAGACAGAAACCGACCTCAAAAACCTGGTGAAAACCACGGAGATTCTTAACCGTCTTGATGATTCCGGGAACGCGATTACGATTGACCTAAACGCCGGTGCCGCGGTACAGCTGAAAGAATTTGCCTTGGGTTTTTATTCCTATTTTCAGGCAGACGCGCATGTACAAAACGTGGATACCACTCATCTGGGGATCGAAGTGCCTGTTTCCAGCGACATAACGGCGGAAATTAACGGGGTTACTTTAAGCGGTAATGACGGAAATACATTACTTTTTTCTGCAGATCAACAGCAGCAGCTCAGAATTGCTTTGGGCGACACTTCCAATAGTGATCTAAATACTGACTTAGCGATTCAAAAGCTGGATTATGCCGCGCGCCAGGCCGGTGTAGACGCAGGTACTATACAGGGAACTATAGATATCCTGGCAGATGTCGTACAGCAGTCTACCAGCGGCTCAACCGGCACATTAGACGACAATACGACTTCAGCAGTGCTTGAAGGGTTCGGGTATTATGAGATACCGCTTTCTTACGGTTATGCCTTGAACGATAATATCTCTGTCGGCGCGAACATCAAGATGATGGTCGGACGCGTTTATGGTACGGAGATTGTGGTGTTCAATAAGGACTCCGGCGATATTATGAAGGATGCGGATAGTAATTATAAAGAAACAACCACCTATGGCCTTGACCTGGGGCTGATGGCCAGGATGAGCAAATTTTACGCCGGTTTGGTGGCACGGAACGTGAATTCTCCGGAATTCGACGGACCCACGGTTAATGGTAGAATATTCAATGACGTCAAGGTTGACCCGCAGTATACGGCCGGGATTGCCTTCCTGCCGCTGCAAAACGTGATATTAGAGGCGGATTATGATCTGGTAGAGAATGATACGATTTTAACCGATTACGCGACGCAGAACCTGCGTTTCGGCTTTGAATGGATTGTCGTACGCTTTCTTACTATACGCCTGGGCACCTACAAAAATCTTAGTGAAAGCGATATCGGCTGGGTCTATACCGCCGGCTTGGGCGTGTCTTTGCTTGGCGTGCATCTTGATTTGGCCGGGGCAATGGCAGATGAAAAGGGAAGCTTTGACGACAATGATATCCCGATAGAAACACGTATTGTCGCGCGCCTTGGATTTAGCTTTTAAACTAAGGCTGCGGAGAAATTATCCCATATCAGAAAAAGGAGTTTGCCTATGAGTATAGTTGTGATGGGAACGGTTGCCTTGGATTCGGTAAAAACACCGCATGGATTAAAGAAGGATCTGCTGGGCGGGTCGGCCACGCATTTTTCCATGTCCGCCGGTATGTTTACCACTGTGCACCTTGCGGCGGTTGTCGGCGAGGACTTCCCGCAAAAACACATGGATTTTCTTAAAAGAAAAAAGATAGTTTTAACTTCTCTGTATCGAGAAAAAGGGTGTACGTTTCGCTGGGAAGGCGAATATAAGCATAATGATTTAAATACCGCGTGTACCTTAAATACCGAGCTGGGAGTTATTACGCGATGCGTTCCGCGGCTGGATGAATCCCAGCAGCATATTAAAAATGTCTTTTTGGCCAATTACGACCCTGATATTCAGGACCGTTTCTTAAAATCGATGCGCAATGCCCAATTTGTCGGGATGGATACGATGAATCTTTGGATAAAAACCAAACGTGCTTCGCTAAAGAGATTATTGAAAAAGGTTCAGGTCTTTATCCTCAATGACGCGGAGGCTAGGGATTTAACCCAGGAATTGAACCTGCTCAAGGCGGCTAAATGCCTGTGTTCATACGGTCCGCGAATGGTTATCATAAAGAAAGGCGAGCACGGCGGAATTTTTTATTCCCGCAGGCTGATTTTTGCCTTACCGGCTTATCCGCTTGAGGTCGTGGTGGATCCTACCGGCGCCGGAGATACGTTTGCCGGCGGTGTTATGGGCTATCTGGCGAAGGCACCGCGAATTAATGATAAAAGCCTGATCCAGGCCTTGGCTTACGGTACGATACTCTCCAGCTTTAATGTGGAGGCCTTTGGCTTGAGCCGGACAGCGGCATTAACAAAGTCTCAAATAGAGCAAAGAATGAGGACATTCAGGCGTTTTTTTCAGTTTTAGATTTTTGTTAAAAACATGTAAACCTTTCACTTTGCCTTATCGTCTGATAAGGTGTAAGGAAAGGAGATAATAATGAAGCTACCTGCCATAGTTTGTATCCTGCTGTTCTGCCTCACAGGGGCAGCCTTGGCTGCGCCCGGCGGTAAAGGGCAACGCTCCGGAAACCCCGAATCAAAGGCTTTTCAGATTAATTATCAACAAGGCAAAGAACAGAACCAATCAACTCCGATAACCGCGCAACAAAGGCAAAAGCGAAAAGAACAGCTTGAGCGATTGCAGCGTGAAGACCCTCAGAAGTACGGAGAAATAACCGGCCGCTTAAAACAACATCGGCGCGAGCAATTGCGGGATTTAAAAGAAAGAGATCCGGAAAAATATGGAGAACTTAAAGGCCGGATTAAGCAGCAGCGGATGGAAAAGCTGCGCAGGCTGAAAGAGGAATCTCCCCAATTATATGGGGAAACGCTTGGCCGGATCAAGCAGCACCGATGGGAAAAGATGAAGAGGTTAAAAGAATCCGATCCGGGAAAATTCCGGCAGATTATGACGCAAAGGCAAGATGATTTCCGGCAAAAGATGGAATATTTAAGGGAAAAAGAGACGGAGAAGTTCCACCAGCTGAAAAAACGCGTTTTTGACGCACGTTTGAATTCTATGCGAAATTTAAAGGCTAAAGACCCGGAAAAATTTAATCAGATGCGGGAGAAAAGGAAAAAGGTTTTTTCTGAGCGCCTGCAGCAGCTGAAGGCGGAAGACCCGCAGCGCTACGAGCGTGTAACAAAGAAAATCGACGAGCTGAAATATTATCAACAACTGCGCAGAAAAGACACTAAACAGGCACAAGCGTATTTAAAAGAGCATCCTGAGTTGGAGAACCTTATGACTAGATACCGGCATCCGGTCAATAATTATGAATAATTACGATATTAAAAACAGTGTTCATTCTCAAATAGACGAAGAATTGGTGACCAAGGCGCAGGATGGTGATGCCGATGCCTTTCGTTGCTTGGTCGAACGGCATAAAGAGCGCGCGGTACGGCTTTGTTTTTCGGTAGTGGGAAATCTTAATGACGCGCAGGACATAAGCCAGGAAGCCTTTATCCGTGTATATCGAAACATTGGTGCCTTTAAACTCAAGGCAAGATTTTCCACCTGGTTTTACAGGATACTGATTAATTTGTGCCGCGATTGGCTCAAGTCCAGAAAACGTTCCCGGCTGGTGCTTGACAGACACGATGCCGAGGATAAAAATAGCGTGAATGAAATGCCGGACAATACCAGTCCGGATGCGGCCAGGACATTGTTGAACAAGGAATTATCAAAAAAAATTAACGAAGCGATAATCCAATTGTCGCCAAAGCAGCAATTGGTTTTTAAGCTCAAGCATAAGCAAGGGGTAAAGGTTGAGGAGATCGCCCTGATGTTGGATATGAATTCGTCGACGGTTAAAGTACATCTGTTTCGGGCAATGCAAACGCTGCAGAAAAAACTTTGCGGGTATTTACGCAGTAGCGGATAAACGAGGATTTTCCGCCACAGTGCATGGCGGACCGCCAAAGATATAGTGGCGGAAATTCGCACAAAGAAGGTTTTTGGGGTTAAAAGAGGTGTGGTATCCCTTACTTAAATATTAAGGAAGTACTCCGACTCGTAAGAAGCGAGAAAATTCTCTTAGATAATTTTCTCGCACTCGTCGGAGTTAATTCGCAGACGGCCTATCGGCCTATAATTTACGCAATTGAAATTGCGTAAATTATCTGCTCATTAAAAGGAGACAAATATGTTAACCTGCTGGCGATTGAAAAGAATATTGTATGAATACGCGATGGGAGAAGCGGATGCGTCCGAGTCGAAAATAATAGAGCGGCATATCGCTGGTTGTCCGGGGTGTAGCCGGAAGGTTCAGGAAATCCAGCTTATAACCGAGTCAACGGCGCAGGAAGAAAAGCCGTTTTTGAGCGAATCCTTCTGGCGCAGGTTTGACGAACGCCTAAGCCTGCGGCTTTCGCAGGAGGCTCTCGCTACCGGAGAACCGCTAAATTTGTTTCAGCATATTTTATCCTTTCCACGGATAAGCGTTGCCGTGGCGGTTTCCGTATGCCTGCTGCTGGCCGCGATAAGTATTCCGCTGCAAAATTATTTGTCGACGCCTTCGGAACTGGCATTGAACGAGCAGGGCATCGTGGAAACGGCTTTATTAATGGACCAGGCCGGTGAATTAAACCTGGGCGAGGACGAAGATGCTTATATCGATGAATTCCTTTTGGAAATGGCCCTGGAGCAGGTTTAAGCGCCGGTGCGTATAATATGAGAAATTGACAGGGATAGTATAACTTTATATAATAAAATAAAAGACCCGCATACGTGCGACCGAAAAATTTCTCGTGAAATCTTTCTGATTAATTGCGGGGTTAACTGTTAAAAAGGAGAGCAAAGTGTCAAAAGCCAGAGCAGGAAAGGAAATACATGTAGTGACGGAAAACAAGATCGGAACCTTGTCGGATATCAGTCAGTGGATGGCGGACAAAGGTATTAATATCAAAGCCATTTGTGCCTACGTTGTCGACGCTAAAGCGCATTTCTTGTTTGTAACTTCTGATAATAAAAAAGCCATGGAAATACTCCGGGCAAAAGACATGAAAGTAGATGAAGACGAGGTTGTTGTTATCGAGCTGAATGATAAGATCGGGATGCTTAAGGACATCGGGAAAAAACTGAAAAATGTCGATGTGGATATTAAATATTTGTACGGGACAACGACCGGTACCCCAAATGCTCCGAGTGTGGTTATTTTTGATTCCAGCGATAATAAGAAGGCGATTAATGCGATAAACGGATAATGTAGGGGCCAACGGCTGTTGGCCCGATAATGATGCCGTAAAAATAAAATTGAACGTAATTTAACGGGCGGTCAGCCGACCGCCCCTACAGATAATATTAATCGAAAACAAACATTATCATCATTTGTGTCCGGTTTTAACTCTGTGGTGACAAAACGTATTAATATCCTGCGCGGCACACCCAAAAAATCGGTTTGGCAACGGTCTTTTTACGACGATAAGGGGACTTTGCACCCGCATGATTTTCGTTGAAAATCAAAACGCGGGTACAGGTTCGCATATAGAGGATAGCTCACCGTGTCCGCCCGTTAATAGATACTGGAAGGTTTGTGCCTAAAAAGCCACATTTTACGCATTGCGTATATTATGCTATTACATGGAAAATGCGAATAAAATCAGGGGAAAACAGGGGAATTCTGTAGTAGGTATTGCAGAAAAGTTCGAAAAATACGCAATTCGTCTATTATATGTTATAAAAACATAAATAATAAATGACAAAGATATTTACGCGACGAACAAACTGAATACCTCAACATGATTATTCCCAACCGGGATATTATTACGTAACAATTTGCACGGAAAACCGTAATTGTATTTTTGGCGCTATTGAAAATGGGCAAATGATATTAAATGAATGCGGAAATACGGTAAAAACATATATTC
>JAHIOQ010000040.1 GCA_018895275.1 Candidatus Omnitrophota bacterium | reverse complement strand
TTATGAAAGGACTGGACTTTCCACCGACAAAAAAGCCGTAATCAATGCAGGAAGGAAACAGGCAGCGGAAGCGCCGCAGGTAATTGCCGGCCTTATCCGGGATCCGTACGTGCTGGAATTTACCGGGCTGGCAGAGCTTCCGCAGTATAATGAATCGACGCTTGATTGAAAACGACCGTGCTTGTTGGGAACAGCAGCAAACATGTTCAAAAAATAAATCAGACGGTGAGGAGGTGAAAAGATGATTTTACTATTATATCCCAATGCGGGTTTGGAATGAATGGTTGGGTAGTTAATAATATTTCTCGCGCAAAGCACGCAAAGAGCGCAAAGGAAAATAGTCGAGGTAAAAAAGAAAGAATAATTAATAATAAGATATCAAGGCATAAAATTGATGGGGAAGGGACTTAGAGCGTTGCAAACAAAGATATTACATAGAAAACTCTGTGCTCTTTGCGGCTCTGTGTGAGAATAAAAATTTATAAAAAACGTTGCTGAATCGGCTATGTGTTCGACAAAATACCCTGTATTTAGTTACCCGTATGAGAGCATTTAGCAGTATACTATATCTAGGGCAGATACCTTGTATTTTTAAGTAAAATACTTGGATATTCGGGATGTTGAAATATTAGCGATGGGAAAACAGGAAATGCTTGGCTTTCTTGAGGGATAAGGAGGATGAATGGAAACAAAAATAGCGGTATTTAAGGGAAAGCGCACTAGGAGAGTTATTCATAACAATGAGTGGTGGTTTTCAGTTGTTGATATCTGCGGTATTCTTACGGATAGTGCTGATGCCGGCGCTTATTGGCGAAAACTTAAACAGAGGTTAAATGAGGAGGGAAGTGAAGTCGTGACATTTTGTCACGGGTTGAAATTGCTTGCTCCAGACGGAAAGATGCGTAAAACGGATTGTGCTGATACCGAAGGGATACTGCGTATTATTCAATCAATCCCATCTCCCAAGGGCGAACCTCTTAAACGCTGGCTGGCTAAAGTAGGGTACGAGCGGGTAAAGGAAGTGGAGAATCCAGAATTGGCGATGGAGCGTATGCGCGCAATTTATGAACAGAAAGGCTACCCGAAAGAATGGATAGATAAGCGCGTACGCGGTATCGCGGTGCGGCAGGATTTGACCAAAGAATGGGATGGCCGAGGAGCGCAATCGGATATTGATTACGCTATTCTTACTAATGACATTATGGAGGGAACTTTTGGACTTAAAGCCGAGGATTATAAAAAGTTGAAACGATTAAAAAGGGAAAATTTACGTGATCATATGAACGATATTGAGCTTATCTTGACGATGCTTGGCGAAGCGACTACGACAAAAATAACGCGCGACCGGGATACAAAAGAGTTTCATGGCTTGCGAAAAGATGCCAAAGATGGCGGGGCGGTTGCCGGCAGAACAAGGAAAGACATTGAACTGCAATCTGGCACGCCGGTAATTTCAGCGGGTAATTTTTTAGAGATGGGTAAGAAGAAGCAATTGAAGAGATTAAAGCGGAACTGAGTAAGAATATAAGGGAGGATTGATTTTAAAAACTGATCATGAAATATTACGCGCGTAGTTTTAAAGGCAGGCCAAAAGAGGGGCGGCCCCGAGCCGCTTCGCTACGGGGCAGGCAGCCTCTTGAGACACATTTGAAAAACGTTACGGAATTAGCAGCATCGTTTGGTAATAACGATACCGTGAAATTTTTATTCCATATAGCCGGGAGGTTGCACAATTTTGGAAAATATCAACCGGAATTCCAATGCGGGTTTGGAAGAACGGTTGGGTAGTTTTAAACCCGTCGAATTCGATGGGTTTAAAAAACAAGCGGGGCTTAATAGTTTTGTTTTGATGGCAAAGCAGTGGATTGAAAAAACAAACGCGATTCAAGTGGGTAATGTGGATTATGTATACCTCTTATACAAGGAACTTCAATGAATAAACCACCTGCATATGTCGCGCATGTTCAAAAAGAATCCGATGGCGAGAGCTGGAGACTGCACGATTTAGAAGATCATCTCCGGTGCGTTGCGAAGAGAGCGAAAGAATCCGCCGCTTTCTTCGGCAGCGGTGAGTGGGCTGAATTGAGCGGGTTGTGGCATGATTTGGGGAAATTTTTGAAGGATTGGCAGACGTATCTTTGTAAGAAAACGGGATACGATGAAGATGCGCATATTGAGGGGTATGGCGGCAGGCCCAATCACAGTACAGCCGGAGCGGTTTTATCATTGGAAAGATTCAGATGTTCTCCGGCCGGCCGTATATTAGCTTATATTGTTGCCGGACATCACGCGGGATTGCCTGACTGGTTTCCTAATAAGGAAACCGGCGGTGACCTTCAGAGCCGCTTATTTGATATGTTGTCAAATAAAGTCAGAACCGGGGAACTTGATGAAATTAAACAAATCGCTAAAACGGTGCCTTATCTTTCAGCCTCAATGCCGGAAACTTACCCCTTAGGATGTTCTTCTCCTTCCGAAGCAGAAAAAAGCGCTGAACATCTTCATCTATGGATAAGAATGTTGTTTTCTTGTCTTGTGGACGCGGATTTTCTGGATACGGAATTGTTCATGAGTCCGGATAACGCGAAAAAACGCGGGAAATACCCGGGGATTCAGGAACTTTTATACCGGTTTGACGAATATATGGAACAGAAGCAAAGGGAATGCGATTCGACGCCGATCAATAAGATACGCGCGGACATCCTGAAAATTTGCCGTTCCAAGGCGGAGCTCAAACCGGGATTTTTCTCGTTGTGCGTCCCGACCGGAGGAGGTAAGACGCTTTCATCGATGGCGTTTGCTTTAACTCATGCCTTTAAATACGGCAAACAGCGAATTATTATGGCGATCCCCTATACAAGTATTATTGAGCAGACAGCGGCAGTTTACAAACAAGTGTTTGGTGAGGAAGCTGTTCTCGAACATCATAGCAATATTGATCCGGATAAGGAAGAC
>JAHIOQ010000039.1 GCA_018895275.1 Candidatus Omnitrophota bacterium | reverse complement strand
TAACCTGGTGTTTATTGTTGTCGACTATCCGCCGTTTTTTTATTTCAGCGCTTTCACCGTTGATTTTTTATTGCGAAAGTTCTGCCTCAATGCGCCCCTGCTTACTTCCACGCTTTATTTTATTCTCTTGATTGTTTCTGTCTACGGTATAGGTTGCGCGATAAGTCGACGTGCAGGATTATTGAGCGCGTGCATCTGTTCTTTTTATCCGATTATATATAGTGTTTCGCGGCACTTCAATCTGGAAATGGCTTTATGCGCGATGGTTGCTTTTAATGTTTTAATACTGCAAAGAACGGATTTTTTTGCGAAAAGAAATTTTTCTCTGTTTCTGGGCGTTATGTTCGGCGCGGGGATGCTCGTTAAACAGACGTTTATCGTATATCTTTTAGGGCCGCTGCTGGTTACGCTATTATTCGCTTTTCGGGCAAAAGATAAAAAAGAAAGGATCAACTCTGTTGTTAATTTCGGCATATTTACGATTACGGCATTTTTAGTCAGTTTACCGTTCTATCATAATCCGGAAATATATATTAATGCGCTAAACCGGACGCAGTTTCGGGGGGCGGTTGCGGCAGGAGGGGTCTTTTCTCCGGCACACCTGTTGTATTATCCGGAATCATTAATCAATACGATTGGGCTGTTTTTTTTAGGATTGTTTATTATTTCGCTGCTGTTTATAAAAAGATTACCTGCCTATTTGCGGAGCTTGCTATGTTCATGGATTTGCCTGCCGATTTTTGTTTTTAGCCTTTTCCCGCTCAAATATGGGGAGTACCTGATCCCTTCTTTTCCCGCGCTTGCCGTAGTTTCGGCCGCCGGGTTGTTAACCTTCAAATACAGGTATCTGCGCATAGGGATAATCGCCCTTGTCTTATCGGTAGGTATCATCAATTATTTTAATATGTTTACCGTCAGGGGCAGTTTCTTTTATTCGACTTTTCATCCGCGGAATCCGCGGCTAAAAGTTACCGCATGCGCAGCGGACAATAATAGAGGGCATGATATGCCGGCTTCTTTTGATGATGTTTTACATCTGCTCGGGGATTTGCCGGTTACGGTCGGCGTATGTTATGACGATACGAACCTTTCTTTTTCCAATTATTTTCTCTTTAATACCTTCTCCCGGACTAAAAGAGAAGCGGCGATCGTGGATTTCTCGTTTTCTACGGCACAGTTTTTTGCCAATCTGGATCGGTGCGATTTTTTCCTTTTTGCGTCACGGTCCGGGAATGAATGGTTTACCCCGGAAAATTTGGACGGATTTATCCGAAAATTCAATGCGGGATATATAGCTAAAGTTTGTTTTGAAGAAGGCGAGGCGCATCCGGAAGTATTAACTTCGAATAAATTAGGAGCGGTAAATACGGAAGTTCCGTTTTCTTACCGCCGGAACCTCTTGTCCATGCGAGAACGTTTAAAGAAATTATATGTTATTGATTTTAGGGAAGAAGACAGCAGGCAGCGACCTCAAAAAATATACGTTTACAGGAGGAAAAGATAGTAAGATGCGGCAGGAGCTCCATTCTCAACTGAATAATCTGATGGTTTTTCGCAGTTTGTTTTCTTTAGCGCAGATAGCCGGGTATCTGCGGGGATTTCCGGTTACGATTAATATGCTTATTACTTCTTGTTGCAACCTCCGCTGCGAGATTTGTTCGGCAAAGGGGTTGATGAAAGATGAGCGGGAACTTACTTCGGGGCAAATAATCGATTTTATTAAAAAGATCGCCGTGTTTAAGCCGGCTCTTTTCTTCGGCGGCGGAGAGCCGTTTGCCCGCAAGGATATTTTTGAAATATTAAAAGCTGTAAAGGCGCACAGGTTAAAGTATGGAATCGTTACCAATGGTACGCTTTTAGACAGCTATGCGATTGACCGGCTGATGGAAACCGAGCCGCAGATAATTATATTTTCCGTTTATGGAGAGGAGGCGATGCATGATGCGATTACCGGTCATAGCGGGGCATTCAAAAAACTATTTGATGCCGTGCGTTATGTGATCGCTCAGAGGAAAAAAACATATGTTTTGCTGAATTCCGTAATTAATGAAAAAAATTATAAAGATGCGGAAAAAATAGTGCGGTTGGGGAAGAGGCTCGGCGTTGACCGCATACGTTTTGAGCAACTGATATTCCTGACGCATGATGAGTATAGCCGGCATAAGCGCGAGTGCGTTGATAAAGGCTTTTCTCAAGGCAGTAACTTGGCGACGTATCTAAAAGAAATGGACAATGAAGATATAGGCAAAGAACTGGTGGGAATTTTTCGCGGATTGCGAAGACGATACGGAAGTTTTGTGATATTCAAGCCGCATTTGAGTAGTGATGAATTGTCGGCATGGTACAAGAACAATTTTTTATTTAAGCGTAAATGCATGTTTATTAAACATTCAGTTTTCGTTATGCCGAACGGAGATATTACTCCATGCCAGTTTTTTCCCGATTGTGTCCTCGGCAACGTGACAACGGATGGTTTGCTGCAGGTGTGGAAAGGGGAAAAAAGGCGGGTGTTCAATTCGATTATCGGCAAGGAATTATTACCGGGATGTATGCGATGCTGCAAATTATGAACAGGATGCTGCGTAAGAGTTATGCGCGCCTGGAAAATATTTTTAAAGAGGCGCTTCCGCAAAAGAATTCTCTGCGGTTTTTGGATATCGGGTGCGGTTACCGAGGCAACTTTATTTATATTCCTCCGGAACTCTATACGGGAATAGATACGGACAAGTCGGCAATAAATTTCCTGTCGAAAAAAGGCGGCGGCCGCTATCTGGTTATGGATGCGCGGAGGTTGTCTTTTGACGATGAATGCTTTGACGTTATCTCTTCGATCAGTTTTTTTCATCATCTTTGCGATGCAGAGGCTCTTTTGGTTTCCCGGCATATGCGTCGCGTTTTAAAAAAAAATGGAGTGGCGATAATTGCCGACGGGGTATATCCTGAATCAGCCGGGAATGTCGCGGGATGGTTAATTCGTTTTTTTGACCGGGGAAGATACATTAGGAGACGTAAGGCGCTGAGAGATATTTTTCAGGATGATTTTTTTGTGGATAAAGAATATTATTTCGTGCAAAAGGTGTTTGCCTATAGTGTGCTGATAATGATAAAGAGGGGAAAAGGCGATGTTGGTAAGGGGTGATAAGAAAAAACTTTTTTTCGCGGTTTTATTGCTCTGTGCTGTTTTCTTACGCATCATATGCCTGTTGATTTGCGATAATTTCCATGGGATTGCCGCGGGAAAAATTATCGAGGCGCGGAGATTGATTCAGCACCCGGAATTGTTGAATTCCTGGATTGTTCCCGCGCATGGGCCGGTACATATGTATCTGGTTGCTTTGGCCATATTCGTGTCCGGTAACGCGGAAATTTCTGCCCGGGCGCTTAGTTTATTATGCGGGATATTGTTTCTTATTCCTTATTATGGATTTTTACGGTTGTCGTTTGATGAAGAAACGGCACTTATTTGTCTGACAATCGCCGTTTTTTTTCCGATGCATATTGTATATAGCGTGTTGTCGACAGCGGAAACGATGTTTCTGCTGTTTTTGTTTAGCGGCATATATTTTTTTGCGAAATACCGTAACCTGGGACAGGAAAAAGATTTAATGTCCGCGGCTTTTCTCGTGGGGACTGCGAGCATGTGCCGTTTTGAAGGAGGGCTTTATATCGCGGTTCTCGCATTGTTTTTGCTGAGAAAGCCGCGCAGCCTGCTTGTATTTCTGGGACTGGCTTCTTTGCTGCCGGTGCTCTGGATGTGGGGTAATTTTCTCATTAGCGGCAATTTTATGCAGTTTTTGTACTCCAGCGACACGATTGTGAAAACGGAATACAGTTATTTGCGCTCTATGGGCGAACAATTTACTATGGGAAGAAAATTTTTCTACTGGCCGCTGCAATTATACAGTTATTTCGGGGCTCCTGTTTTTATTGGCGGTATTACCGGTATCGTTATTTCCTTCCGGCAGAAAAAACACCGCTATATTGCCGGGTTATTACTGGGAATATTGGGTTTTTTTATATACAAAACGATAAAAGAAGAGCTGGCCATGCAGCCGCGCTATGGGATAAGCCTGGGGTTTTTATTTCTGCCTTTTTTTGCGGTTTTTTTTATAACCATGTTAAAACGGATTTCGCAGGGCTTGCGCCGGGGAACGGTTTGCGCGTTTCTTTTATATGTGCTTGTTGGCGGAACTTATGTTTCTTTGCTGAGCTTACCCCATAACCCGCAATGGGTTAAAGAGGCGGCGATATTTTTGCATCGTAATCTGCAGCCGCTGGATAAGATATATGTTGAAACCGATGAACAAAACGCAAAGGCTCCTCTTAAAAATTATTTAAATATCGGTTTTGAGCGCTTTGTGGATGATAACCCTTTTGCGCAAAAAGTGGAACTTCTTGACCCTTTGGAAAGAGTGAATCTGAGATATATTGTGCTCGTTTCAAAACGTGAATTAAAAAAGCTGCGCGAAGTTTTCCGGTACGATAATTGTAAAATATACCGCGTAGAAAATGCTCGATGATGGAAAATACGATAAAAGATTTTTTAAATGTGCATAAGCGGGAAATACTGACTGCGGTGATTGTTTTAAGCGCATTTCTGCTGCGCGCTGGTATTGCTGCGGTAACTGATGATTTTCACGGTATCTCTAACGGCCGCATTCTGCAAGCGGAGAAAATATTGGCTGCTCCGGGAGAATACATATTATGGTGCAATCCGGTTCATCCGCCGCTGCATATTTTATTGCTTGTGCTCGGCTTGAAACTTTATAATAATGTATTGATTACGCCGCGTCTGATCAGCTTATTGTTCGGTGTCCTAACAATGGTTTCGCTTTATTTTTTTCTTAAAAAGACGTTCAGCCGGGCGGTTGCTTTTTTTTCGCTTATCGCCTTAGCGATTTATTCGCAGCATATTGCTTACAGTGTTATTGCTACTTCTGAAACGGTGTTTCATTTTTTCTTTTTTACCGGGTTGTTGCTCCTGGCGGTTTTTTTTGAAAAGGAAGAACAAGGGGTTTTGTTCTGGGCGGGGGTGTTTTTCGGCTTATCCGCTATGGCGCGTTACGAGGGATTGGCGGCGGTTCCGGCGGTATGGTTCTTTCTTAAAGGCCGGGCCAGGGCAAAGGGTATTTTTTTGCTGGGCGCATGCCTGTTGCCGCTGGCCTGGATGTTGCTGAATAAGATCGTATGGGGTAATCCTTTAGAATTTATTTCGACCAACGATGTGACCGTACCGGCGCAATTTAACTGGATAAGGCAGCAGGGAGAGCAAATTGATCTATGGTATAAAATATTATTTTGGCCGCGATCCCTGATGGAAACGCTGGGAATCCCGGTATTTTTTTCAGGAGTTAGCGGTATCGTATACTCCCTTATGCGGCGCGAAAAATTATTGCCGGCAGGAATATTTGCCTTTTTTTTCCTTCTTTTTGTCTTTATGACCTGTCAGGAACGGCTGTATTTGCAGCCGCGTTATGGAATAACGCTTGGATTGCTGCTTATTCCCTTTAGTGTTTTTATGTTTTTAAAAATAATTGCGCGGTTAAAAAGGGATGTCCCGGATTGGATTGTACTTATTCTATTGTGGTCGATGATTCCGGCAATAGGCAAGGTCATTCTTGAAGAGCCGCTCTATATACCGCAATTTGCTAAGGATACGGCATGTTATATTAAACAGAAAGCCAAAAAAGAAGATAATATTATTATTGATCATTGCGGTGATGAAAAATACCGGGAGCCGATTAAAGTGCTAAGCGGTATTAATCCACGGCGCTTTGTTATTGAAGACTACAACTTTTTTAAAGACGGTAAGTGTGTGGTGGATAGTAATAGATTTTTTTATTTGCTTGAAAATTATAACGTTACGATGCTCGTATATTCTCCGTATGGGGCGCTATCCAGTGTACTGGCGTTAAAAAACGATACCCGGCCGCAGGAGAAAGGTAATCATGTGTTTAGCTTATGTTATGCAAATGAATTATACGGTATATACAGAGTCAGGAAAAAACAATGATGATTAATAAAATAAGCAGAGGCTGTGTATTGTTTTCCGCGGCTTTTCTTAAGGTGTTTTTGGTTGCTTTGTTCAGTTCTGAAAAGAAAAGAATTGAGCTGCCGCGGCGGTTTGAAGAGGCTTTTGCGCGATATGTTGGAACGCGGCATGCGATTGCTGTTTCAAGTGGAACGATGGCCTTATCTCTATGTTTACAGGCATTAGGGGGGCAAGAGGGCGATGAAATACTCGTTCCCGGCTATACGGTCACGGAGGTAATCGATGTTATCCTTCTTTATAAAATGCGGCCGGTTTTTATTGATGTCCGAATCGAAGACGGCACTATTGATCCGGTTTATCTCGAAAGAATGATTTCGGCACGGGCAAAATTTGTTCTCATGACGCATATTCACGGTTGTCCCTGTGATATCGCGGCGATAGAAACAATATGCAAAAAACACAATCTTATTATTATTGAGGATTCAGCTCAGTCATGCGGCGCGGAGTATAAGGGAAAGAAGACAGGAAGATTTGGAAGAGTCGGATATTTTAGTTTTGGCATCATGAAGAATATAAATACGCTGGGAGGGGGGATGATTGTTACGGATGATGCACAATTAGCGTGGCGTATTCGTGATATTACGGGCGGGTTTAAACGTCTTGCACGCAAAGAACTCTGGCTAAGATTGGCAAAGACGATGAGTCTTTCCTTTTTTACGCATCCGGTCGTGTTTTCGCTGCTGGTTTATCCGTTGATGTATCTCCTGGGAGAAAAAAGGGAGCGGATTTTTGAATTTCTGTTTAAAGCGCCGTTGCTTAGCGCCGAAAAACTGGATAAATTAAAAACGGTTTTTTCTGCTGAGCAAGCAGCGCTGGGGCTGTTTCAACTGCGTTCGCTTGATGTTTTTAATAAAGCAAAAATGGAAAATGCCGAATTGCTTGAAAGCTGCTTAGCGGATTGCCTTAAAGTCCAATGCATTAAAAAGCGGAACGGGAGAAAAAATATTTATCTTAATTTTGTGGTGTTAGCGCAGGATAGGGAGAAACTGATAAACCGGCTTTTCCTTCAGGGGATTGATGTAAGTCCGGGGTTTGTTATGGCCTGTTCAGATATAGAACGGTTTAAAGGCTTTCGTTTGGATTGTCCCAATAGTTTGAGTTGGCAGGAGAAAAACATATATATTCCGATTTATCCTTTTCTTTCCAGAACTAAAATAATAAAGATGGCCGATATTATAAAAAAATTTTATGAAGAAAAATAATTATTCCAGCGTACTTTATAAGGTGCTGTTTAAAGATGAATGGTATCTAGAGGTTTTGTTTTTTCTCTGGGCGTTTGTCGTGCGCTTTGCTTTTCTGGCGATGTCGGATAATTTTATGGGGAAACAGCCGATGCTGAATATTATTACCGCTTTGCATATTTTTTCTCAGCCTGCTTTAGCGGGGAATATCAGCCTTCAGCCGCTGCCGTTTTATTTGTATTCTCTTGCCGGGGCGATTGCTCTCGGCAAGGAACAAATATTCTCCGCGCGTTTTTTAAGCCTTATTTTCGGAAGTTTATGCGTGATTCCTTTTTATCGTCTTGTCAGAGTTCTTTTTGACCGGAAAATAGCCTTTTATTCAACTTTGCTCTTATGCGCTTATCCGGCGCATGTTCTGGCAAGTATACTTACTTTACCGGATGTTTTCGCGGGTTTTTTCATCCTTTGGTCATTGTATTTTGTAGTTAAGCGCCGAATTATTACTGCTGCGTTGATGGTTCTTTTTGCAGGCGGCTGTAGTTACGCGGCATGGTTGTGTGTGCCGGCCATGGCGATGTTTATTGTGGGGCAGGAGGAGTCTGAGGCTAGAAAAGCGATTCAAAACGCAGCGCGCTTTTTTTTAATCGCTGCAATCATTCCTTTATTATGGAGTATCCTAATCGCGAGGAAGTTTGGCGAATACGGCCTTTTTTATGATAATTTTTTCGTGCAGGAGTCATTGTATGTCTTTACGGCAGTATTTACGGGCACAATTAAAGCCCTTATGCGGCAGTTATTTGAGCAGCCGATGCCGCTGATATTTTTGCTGAGCCTGGTCGGTATCTTTCACAGCGCGCGGGTGAAACAATATTATCAGCTTATTTTTGTTGCATCAGCTCTGGTTATCCTTATCGGCCTGGGAATCTTTCGTGCGGATATTCCGGTTGCGGAGGAGGTAACACGCTTAGTATCGGTTTTGCTCGTACCGTATATAGTATTGGGTGCGCGGGTTATGTTGCGGCTGGGTTCACTCCGGGAAAAAAGATATATGGGGCTTTTTATTGGTTTATTGATACTGGGCCTGTTTAGCCAGACAATGTATTTACGGCCTTTTATCCCGGCCAGAGTAAAACAAATAAGTACCTGGCTCAAAAAAAATTCTAAAGATAATGATATAATCTGTCTGGAAAAAGACGAGGCGGGATACTATACTTCTATAATTATGTTGAGCTCTTTACCCCAGGGAAATTTTTGTCCTGTTCCGGAAGGGGGCGGATGCCGCGGCATTCCGGGGGGAACGCCTGCTTATCTGGTTATGCGCATGAGCAGTGATGAAAAAGATTTTACGCTAAACGATTGGAAAAAGGTAGCCATGGCCGGCACGTATAATATTTATAGCAGGCAGGTACGATGAAAATTTTGTTTATTACCAGAGAAAGCTCGGAGATGCCGGCAGTGCGCGTGCGCTGTTATGGATTTGCGGAGTGCTTTAGAAAAGCAGGCTGGGAGACGGAAGTTTTTTCCTATGCCGATATCCTGGGGGCAAAGAGCGGCGAAACAGAAGCTTCCATGAGTGCTTTAGAGAAGATAAGCTATAACCTTGAGGCGTTTAAGCGCCTATTGCCTAAAGACGGTTTATTGTTTTTGCAGAGGTGTAATTATCACTCTTTTGCGCCGCTTTTTTTGCGTCTTTTTAATTCAAGGAAGCTTGTTTTTGACCTTGACGATTGGGAAGCACGGGAAAACACCGTTTATCATTTCGGCCGGCTCCCCAGTTCCAAGGCGGAAATAGTAATGCGGCTTTTGGCGAAGAAAAGCAGCCTTTGTGTCGGGGCAAGCCGGTTTCTTGTCCGTTTTCTGTCGAACTATAACAAAAAGGTTTTGTACGTGCCTACCGGGGTTGACGCGGATATCTTTAAACCCGCAGTTGAAGAAAGAGATGACGGCCGGGTGATTATTTCCTGGGTGGGAACTATGCATCGGCCGGATAATGTGGAAAACATTCGTTTTTTGCTGGAATGCTTTAATGAACTTTTCCGGATGCATGATAACGTTTACCTTGAAATCAGGGGCAGGGGCATATATGCGCCGCAGGTGAAAGAGTCAATAATGCAGAATCAGCTGCCGAATGTTGCGTTTAAACCATGGATAGCGCCGGCGCTAATGCCTGCGTATTTGCAGAACATCGATATCGGAGTTATGCCGCTTATTCAGGATACGAAATTTAACCGCGCGAAAAGCCCGACACGTTTATTCGAATATATGGCGGCCGGCAAACCGGTTGTTGCCAGTAAGATCGGAGAGGCCGGCGATATTATTAATGACGGAGAAAGCGGTTTTCTGGCAACGGAGAAAGCGGAATTTGTGGATCGATTAGGACGATTGATCCGGGATAGTAAGCTTAGGAAGGATATGGGGCGGACGGCGAGAAAGGTTGTGCTTGAAAATTATACGCTTCAGATAATAACGCGTGGGCTTATAGAAGCGGTGAAGTTATTATGAATATAGTTATCGCTAATTCCATTGGAAAAGACAAAAACGGCTTTTACATTATTCATTCTCCCAGCCGCTGGTCGGAAGGGGTGAGGAGCGAATTTCACTGGTTTGCTTATTATCCTTGGGAGTTGGCGTATCTTTCCAGTTTGTTAAAAAAAAATACGCGGGAAAATGTGCGCCTTTTAGACGGCTGCTTAATGCGGCTTGATCGGCATGCTTACTATGATTGTATCATACGGGAAAAACCGGATTTTTTGATTATGGAAAGCGCGACGCGCATGATTGAAGAAAATGTGTCGCTTGCTCTGGATGTTAAGAGGAAGCTGGGAACCAAACTGGTTTTTGCCGGCCAGCACGCCAGCGCTTTTCCGGAGCGGTTACTGGAACAAGGGATAGATTATGTTTGTGTCGGAGAGTATGAGTACACGGTTCTGGAATTGATTCAGGGAAAGCAAAAAGAAGCGATTCCCGGTCTTTATCCCCAGCCGCGGCGGGAGCTTTTGGATGTTAAGCGCCTTCCCTGGCCGGAGGATAGGGATGTGAGCAGATTGGCTTACGCGACGCCGGGAGAGCCGAGTTCTGAATTTAGTGAAATTCAAATGTATGCCTCGCGCGGCTGCCCGGGCGCGTGTAACTTTTGCGTGGCAAGGCATGTTTATTATGAACAGCCGAATTGGCGGCCGCGGGAAGTCGCAGATGTGGTGAAAGAGATAGAATATCTTAAAAATAAATATCCGGCGATGGAAGGGGTTTTTTTCGATGAAGAAGTACATAACGCAAATAAGCGCTTTATGCTTGAATTAACCGCGGCAATTATTGCCGCCGGATTAGACAGATTAAGGTTTGAAGCAATGTGCGACGTGCGTTTTCTGGATGAAGAGGTTTTGGTGGCAATGAAAAGGGCGGGATACTATAAGATAAGGGTCGGTATAGAAACGGCCAGTGATAAGGTTTTGCAAGCGATAAATAAGAACATTGATATAGATATAATACGTAGAAGCCTGAAGACGGCGAAAAAAGTGGGGTTAAAAACATATGGTACCTTTACTTTCGGGGCATTGGGGTCGGATAAGGCCGAGGATGAGAAAACGGTGGACTTTATCCGGGAACTGGTTTCCGCCAGGCTGCTTGACAATTTACAGCTTTCTATCTGCACCCCGCAGCCCGGAACGCCTTTTTATCATACGGCGCAAGCAAAGGGCTGGCTGCGGCCGGGGATATCCTTTGAACAGTTTGACGGAGGGACGCAGGCAATTATAAGCTATCCGGCATACGATTCGCGTTCTATAGAAAAGATGAAAAACAAGGCGCTTTTGGTAAGGGATCATTATTTTTTAAAGGTTAAGTCGGATTTTTGGGGTTGGGTTCGGTCGATACTGCGGCGTTATGGAATTTTCGGAGCATTTATTAAAGGATTATACCGTTTAAAATTGGAATTTAAGTATCAATGGATAAGATGGCACAGATAAGCGTGGTTATCGTTACCTGGAATGCTAAAAGGTTTGCGGCAGATTGCCTTGAGTCTGTTTTTAGCCAGACTGCCGAAGGACTGGAAGTAATTGTCGTTGATAACGGCTCTACGGATGGGACACCGGAGCTATTGAAGGCATATTCATCCCGTATCCGTTTAATCGAGAATCGTGAAAATAAAGGGTTTTGTTATGCGAACAATCAAGCGATAAAAATCGCTAAAGGACGTTATGCGTTGACGTTAAACAGCGACATGGTTCTTGATAAAAACTACATATTTTATTTGAAAGAATATCTTTGTGAAAATCCGAAAGTTGGCATGGTGCAGGGGAAATTTCTGCGCATGGATAAATCTACTATTGATGGATTAGGCTTGCGTTTGAGCCCGCTATTGCGTTTATTTAACATTGCTGAGGGCAAAAAGGATTCTCCTAAGTTTAATAATTCGTTCGAAATATTCGGCCCTTGTGCCGCGGCGGCGATGTACCGGAAGGAATTGATGGATGATATTAAGGTAGGAGATGAATTTTTTGATGATAGATTTTTCTTTTTAGTAGAGGATTTTGACGTGGCCTGGCGGGCGAGAAAAAAGGGCTGGAAGGCAATGTATGTTCCCGGTGCTGTATGCTATCATTACCGCCAAAGCTCGGAACATCATTCGGCGTTTAAACAATATCTTTCTTTTAGAAATCGCTATTTTATGCTTATAAAAAATGAATCGCCGGCCGCGTTTATTCTGGCTCTGCCTTTTTTGCTCTGTTATGATTTGCCGCGGTTCGTATTTTTATTAATAAAAAACCCCTATCTGCCGAAAGCAATATCGGAAATATATTCTTATCTGCCGGAATTACTTCAGCGGCGCCGGGGAACGAAAGAGGAAAATGCATAAAATCACCAGAAGGGAATTTTTGAAAAACAGCCTGATGTTAGGGGCTTCGTTTGCCGGAGCCGGTTTATGTCCGCATATCCTGCGTGCAAACGATGTACAAAATGCCTCCCCGATAGATGTTTCCGTGGTTAAGGGCGAAAACGTAGGCAAGATTACGCGGGAAGCGCTGGATTTAATCGGCGGAGTCAAAAAGATAGTCGCTCCCGGACAGACGGTATTTATCAAGCCGAATTACATCGCCGGAGGATTAATGGGCCATGATCCCGTAACCTCAGGTGAGATTCCGCATCCGGAAGTGGTTGCTGCCGTAGCGGAAGAATGTGTAAAGCAGGGAGCGAAAAGTGTTATAATCGGAGAATGGTTTGAACGGCCTTTGCAGATAGAATTCGGCGGACGGGAAGGCAAAGACGGCGCGCAGGTAAAAAGGCAGATAGAACTTATAAATAAGAAATTCGGAGAAAAGATATATCTGGTTGATTTAAGAAGGCACACTAAATTTTTTAAATATGTACCCTCAAATACTAAACTTCAATGGCTGGCTATCCCGAACCCGGTCATGGAGGCGGATGTTGTTATATCCGTTGCCGTATTAAAAACGCACCATTGGCCGATTCCGGTTACTTTCGGCATGAAGAATTTCGTCGGGATAATGCCGTCGGTTGTGTATGGTGAACCGCGGATGAAGCTCCATGAAGCGGGGATAAATCAGATAATCGTAGATATCAATAAAGGGATCAAGCCGAAACTTACTGTAATCAGCGGAATTTACGGTATGGAGGGAGAAGGGGTTGTTATCTCTTTCGGCGGTAAGCCGGTTATCGTGGGGCAAAGGCTGGGCGCGGGAATTGTCATTGCCGGCTATGACCCGGTAGCTACGGATGCCACGGCAACCCGTATCATTACCAAAGGATGGAAACCGCGGCCGGTCAATGATGACCTGGGGGTGCCGTGGTATGTTTCGCATCTGCGTCTTGCTTTCCTGCAGGGATTGGGAGAGATTCGAAAATCAAAAATTACCGTTAAAGGGTGCACAATGGATGATATCGCCATGGGCTGGCAGATGCCCGGCAATAATACCTATCCGGAGTTGCCGAATAATGTTTTATAAATATAGAAATCATCTCATAAATACTTTTTGCTACGGCCGGCGGCAAAGGCCTGAGGCGGCGTTCTCGGGACAAAAAGTCCTCAACGTGCCGCAAGCACGCTTCCGGGCTTTTTGTCCCTCGGGCCTTGCCTCAGGTCTTTTCGCTCGCCCTCGCGACAAAACTATTTATGAGGTAAGTTCTAAAAATCTATTTCGCCTTTTGTGGTGTTGGATTTTTGGATGTTTTTTCCTGGCGGCATCAGTGGTTTTTGCCGGACAATCCTATTATGTGTATTCGGCGCAGGATACCTGCGGGGCGTGGCAGAAAGGCAAGATTGGTGAAAAAGAAACAATCTTTACGGATAGGGCCGATGTCTATGAGTATATGGAATTGGAGGTGCCTGAATCCGGATACTATCAGGTATATTTAAGCCTTTATCATAATTGGAGGAAATGTTGTCCGTTTTTATATTGTAAGCTTATTGACTCTAAAGGAAAGTCTTACTTGAATTATGTGTTTTCGGAGCCGCGGTGGTATCTTGAAGAGGGGCAAGGCCGCTGGGAATACCGTTGCTTAAGCGCGGAGCCTTATTGGTATTTGCACAAAGGAAATGTAAAAATAAAGTTTTGGGTACAAGCGAAAAAATCTTGTTGGGAACGCGAAGATGTTTTAATGCCTTCAAGCCTGGCTGTAGGAGAATTTGTTCTTATACCGGTTGATACGGAAGAAAAGGTTCATGTAAATCTGACGTTGCCCTAATATGTTCTAACTGAAAGATTAATAAGTGGTAATATAGGTGTATGAGAAAATGAAGCTGGAAAATAAAATCCCAATCGCGCTGCAGTTTACAAAGGCAAAATTATTCAAGCGCAGGATCCCCGTAATCGTAAGCTGGGCAATTACATATCGTTGTAAGCAGAATTGTTCTTATTGCCAGTGGCCGCGGGTTTACTCCGAAGAAGAAGTTACTTTTTAACAGGCGCGTCTGATTATCGATAAACTTATTTGTCTGAAAACAATTCAGGGCAGCCTTACCCGCGGAGAGCGTTTTAAAAATAGGATAATAACCAAATAAGATGGAAAAAAAACTGACAAATAATATTATTGGGAGAAATAATTTTTATTTGTCAGTTATTGTTTTCATTGCTTTTTTGCTGAGGCTAATCAATTTGGGAAATAAGGCTATTTGGATTGATGAAGCCTACAGTATAAGCTTTGCTTCTTCAGAGATAAAAAATATCTGGGGTCACCGGTATTTAATAAGACCGGTTTATTTTATACTTCTCAAAGTATGGGCAATGTTTTTTGGTTACAAGGAATTTCCGTTGAGGATGCTTTCGGTAATCTTTGGAGTCTTTAGCATTATTCTTATTTATAAGCTTGCTAAACTTTTGTTTAATCGACAAGTGGGATTGTTTAGCGCTTTTATTATGGCCATATCAAATTATAATATAAATTATTCGCAACAGGTTAGAAATTATTCATTGTTTGTGCTTTTGGCGCTTTTTTCCATGCTAATGTTTGTAAAGTTATTAAGAAAGAATAAAAGAAGTTATAATTATTATCTTGGTGTTATAAATATTTTGCTTGTGTTTACCCATTCTTTTGGGATTTTTATATGTATTGTTCAGTGTTCTTACCTGTTTTTTTTAAATAAAAAAACAAATTTTTCCCTTCAAAAAAACATGGTTGTCTTTTTTTCTTCTCAACTAGCCGTAATTATTATTTTTGTAGCCGTTATCGTGCTGTATAATCGTAATTTTCAGGCCAATATGATGGATTTTAATTATATGCCGGTTAATGAGAAAAATTTTCTTATTAACCTGTTGGAAGTATTTATTTATGGAGGTTCCCGCCAAACACAAGGTGGATTTGGGTATGCTTTAGGTTTGAAAAAACTTTTTATTCCGATTCTTCTCTCTGGGGCTTATATTTTACTTTTTTTGCTGGGTGGATTTTTTTTTAATAGACAAAGTAATTCAAAAAGTGCGGGATTAAATAACAGAAATTCTGTCTTGTTACTGCTTGCTTGGATAGGGATAACAATTTCGTCAAGTTATGTGTTTTTAATGATATTTTTTAAAATATGTTTAATGCGTTATTTCATAGCGACATCGCCGGCATTTTATATTTTAGTATCCAGAGGTATTGTGTTGATTCCAAAAGTAAAAATAAAGATGATATTTGTCGGGATTATTTTATTGCTTTCCTTTTATTCCTTAAATATTCTTTATTTTCCTGAAAAAAGTGGCGATTGGAAAGAAGCCGTAAAGGTTTTCAGAGAAAACATCTCTGCCGGGGATAAAGTTCTTATGATGCCGATAGATCTAATAGTGCTTTTTTGTTACTATTACCGTTATGATATCTCTGTGCCTTTAGAAGAGATAGATAGATATGGAAAAAAAACGGAACAAGGCTACCAAAAGATGTTTACTCTTGGTGAAAATGAATTCTATGGTATAGCTTTGAATGCGAGCGTACCGGATGTATTAGAAACCTTAAATCGATTAAGAGATTCCGGCGCAAATATCTTGTTTTTCAGGATACCGTGGGGCGAGAAACAGGTGATTTTCTTAATTGACAAATTTATGGATAGGTTTTATTATTTAGATAAAAGATTTAAGTTTGAAGCGGAAGGTATGGAGTTGAGATGTTATGTAAATAGAAAATTTTTTTTTATAAGTGAAACCAATACGAGCATACTACTTAAAAAATAATGAACAAAGAAAAGGATGTTTGGCTGATTATTTCTCCAGGTTGGATCGGCAGGTAAAAGACGCTATTTTTAAAATAGCTTTTTGCGGGATGATTTGCAACAATAAAGGATACCGGAAGTATGTAACAACCGAAGGCGGACGCTATTTTGTTATTGATGAAGAAAAGATCAAGGAAGAAGCGTGCTACGATGGCAAGTGGATATTAACGACAAACACGACATTGCCGACGGCGGAAGTTGCGTTGAAGTGCAAACAGCTGTGGCAGGTAAAAGACGCTATTTTAGACAATAAAAACAACACTGCAAACCCGACCGATTTATCACAAATGTGACGAAACTATTCGAAGAATTTTTTTTGCTTTTTCGATAATTTATCTTTCGTAATTAACCTGATACCCATCTTCTAGTTGCTCCCGCAAACTCTTCACAATTGCTTCCCGCGCGCTTTGTTGCACTCCTACTTCCGTCTCGTTAACGCAGACGATGTAGCGCTCGCCCTCATGAATAACTTCCTTGACCTTCAGCGGCGCCGGGTCTTTTTTATTTGCGCTTACCGGCCACACCTCTTCATACCGACCGGCACGGCTTAACACTTCTTCCTTAACGATCTTCTGTCGTCTCATCCGCACTTCCCAGTATATACTGCCAGCCCAGCGCCGTAATCTGAGACTTGCTTTCTTCGCTGATCATGCCCCGGTCGTAAGCGTCCTTAGAACCCCATCTTCCCTCTATCCGCAGAAGATGTTACCATAGTGCAAGCTAAACCAAAGGGGGAGCGCTATGGAGCGAAGAAAATATCAGC
>JAHIOQ010000038.1 GCA_018895275.1 Candidatus Omnitrophota bacterium | reverse complement strand
TACTTTTCAGTCTTTCAGCTAACAATAGCTCTTTGGCTGGATAATGAGTTGTTGGGGTAACATGGCTCTGCTCTTTTTTGGGAAAATTAGTTAAAAATTGCTGTAAAAGCTGTTTTTAAATTTCTATTTAGGATTTAGGGAGTGAATGCCCGTATTGCTCTTGATTATGAAACAAAGACCGCAAGCGGCGGCGCATTGTTTTATGTCGAAACCCTGCCGCCGGAAACTGTTTTTTATTCGCTTCTCATTGCTGACCGTCCGAAAGGAAAAGAATGCAGTAATGCGGAAGCAGTATTGGCGTATGTCACAAAAAAGATTGATTCAGCAATTTTGCAAATCGGCGGTGAAGCCTCAACCGGTAAAGGCATTTGCCGGGTAACAATGTGCGGAGGTGCGAAATGACGAATGCAACAGAAAATAAAATTGTCACTCCTGAACAGCGTCGGGCAAAAGCCGCATGGAAGGTCGCGCAAACATTAAAGGATGAAAAAGCCTGTGATGACTTTTTCAAACTGTGCAAAAAAACAGCCTCCCGCATATTGAATTCAGGATTAATGCCTGCATTGGCATTTTTAACCTCAAAAAAAGATGATGGACAAAATGCGAGTGTTCTCAATGCGTTTAAGGATCAATTGAGTAGTAACGGTCTTTTTGTTTTTGTCATCGGAAATCAAAACACGCTTCTTGATCGTCTCGTACAGAATGCTGATGGAACAATGCTTCGCCGCGCCCAATCAGAAGCCCTGTCCTATCTGGAATGGCTTGCCCGCTTTGCCGAAGGCCGTGCTATCGAGTTAAAGCCTAAAGAAGGGGGTGTGGAATGAGTCAAACGTGCAATCAAGAACAAAAACGCCCTGTTATGAAACGTGTATGTGGCATCATTGGGGATGAACAACCGGAAGTTGATTCTTGCAATCCCGGTTTGTGGCTTGATAAATTCGCTATGCCTGGTGAGCAAAAAAAGCAGCATGAAGAAATTAAACACGTTTGTTTATTGAACGATAATGTTAAAAAAGAAGGTTTTGCATTGTTGGTAGACGCGCGTTCCAATCGGGAGACGACATTTGGTAAAAACGCTTTAAAATTTACTGCCCAAACAACCGGGTCATTCACGCTTCACCTCGCCCGTGCTTTAGCCTTGGAAAATGCCGGAATTTGTCTGCATCCGGTGTATGGATTTGCGTATATTCCCGGGACAGCGATTAAGGGTATGGCACATGCTTTCGCGTGTGGAGTGTGGTTGCCGACTCAGTCAAACAAACAAGAAGCATGGGATAAAGTTTGCAAAGTATTTGGCTGGGCACCTTCACCTTGGTTAAATGAGTTAGTGAAAGATTTAAAGAAGAAATGTGATTGTGATATTGCAGTACGGGAAGGCGCATCCGTAGGCGATATTATTTTTCACGACGCCTGGCCGGTTGAGTGGCCGGGACTTATCTGTGATATTGCCAACAATCATCATCAGAAATATTATTCCGGTGAGGATAATATGCCTCCCGGAGATTGGGAAAATCCCAAGCCGGTTTATTTTTTAGCGGTTAAGCCGGAAACGGAATTTGATTTCGCGCTTTCTTTAAACTCGATTGCCGCGATAAAACACGCGCAGGCAACTGATGACGATATCACTGATTTACTTAAGCTTGCCGGTCAGTGGCTTTTAGGTGTGCTTGAACATCGTGGAGCCGGCGCAAAAACAAACTCTGGGTATGGACGGTTTGAGTTGGTAGAAAAGAGTGAAGAAGATAAAACGTTGAAAGCAGAGAGTAAGCGTATTTGGGATAAGGCTATCAGAGAAGGTAATTTCTGCGAAGAAACGTTCACTCTCGAACTTGTTACCCCCGCGTTTTTAGCCGGAGCTAATCAAGAAAAAGAAGATTGCCATTTACGCCCTGCAACTTTACGCGGTCATCTCCGCTGGTGGTGGCGAACCATGTACGCCGGACATCTTGATATTGCAACGCTGAAAGAACTGGAAGATGCCATTTGGGGAAACACTAAAAACTCTGGAATTGTTAATATTACATTGACTTGTTTAAACACCGATTTTCACAGAACGCTAAACCGACACAATCATATTTTAAATTGTTAAATCCTGCTAAAAAATATTTCACAAAAATCAACATTTTTTCGCCTGAGATTCAAAATCACAATTCGTAAACATTGCTCAAAGCTT
>JAHIOQ010000037.1 GCA_018895275.1 Candidatus Omnitrophota bacterium | reverse complement strand
TACTTTTCAGTCTTTCAGCTAACAATAGCTCTTTGGCTGGATAATGAGTTGTTGGGGTAACATGGCTCTGCTCTTTTTTGGGAAAATTAGTTAAAAATTGCTGTAAAAGCTGTTTTTAAATTTCTATTTAGGATTTAGGGTGCGTACAACAATATTGACAATAGTTCGTTACTATGATATATTTTAAATGAAAATTAAATTTTATAAATGGAGGAATTTATTTATGTCAAGAATAAACTGGCGACCAAATCCAATTAGAAAGCCAAAGCCGCCTATAAAAACCCCTTCCCATTAATACGGAATGACTTGTTTTTATTAAAGCAAGTATTCATTTTATAATGGGTTATGCAAATACCTTCTACTTTTAAATGATAAAGTATTTTTGGTATAATCAATAATATTTCTATGAATCTAGTATTGATCAATCCAAACGCTAATATTGAAAAATCCCAAGGTAAATATTCTATCTTTGGCACGGCCATGCCGCCGATGGGATTGGCTTATTTGGCTACTCTCCTGTATCTAAAAGGTTTTAAAATTTATGTAATAGATCAGTATGTTACAAAAATCAGCAATGAACAATTATTGGAAGAGATAAAACAACGCAATCCCTGCCTAGTCGGAATATCCTGTCTTACGGCAGCTATGAGTAATGTTGAAACGATAGTTTCGGGAATACAAAAACTGCAACTCAATACAAAAATCGTACTGGGTAATATACACGCTACCTTGTTTGCAGAAGAACTGCTCGCGGATAATATGGCAGATATTATAGTAAGAGGAGAGGGAGAAGGTAGTTTTCTGGAATTAGCTGAAAATATAACAGAAGGCAAGGAATATTTTCATATAGAAGGCATAAGTTATCGAAACAGTGCTCAGGTAATCCACAATCCTGATAGAGAGCCGGTTAATCTGGATGAGAACCCGTTCCCGCTATGGGAACTGTTGCCTTATGAAAAATATAATTCTGTGCCTTTGCTGGGAGTTGACAATGAAGTAATGCTGCATATCCAGGCTTCGCGGGGATGTCCTTATAAGTGTTTTTTCTGTTCTCAAGAAGCAATGCATAAGAAGGTTAGGATCAGAAAGGTTAAAAATGTGGTTGATGAAATGGAATTGCAGAGTAAGAAATATAATGTAAATAAATTTGCTTTCGTGGATTCGTATTTTCCTATGACCAAAGAATATGGAATGACCTTTGCCGAGGAAATGATCCGCCGGGGGTTGCATAAGAAAATTAAATGGGCTACGGAAACAAGGGTTGATAAGGTAGATTATGAGCTTTTGAAAAAATTAAAGGAAGCCGGGCTTAACCTGATCATGTATGGTTTTGAAAGTGGAGCTCAGGAGATATTGGATGGGGTTAATAAAGATATTACTATAGAACAATCTAAGATATCTATGGAATATACCAGAAGACTTAAAATACCCTCTTTGGGGTTTTTTATCCTGGGGTTGCCCGGAGAAAATAGAGATACGATCAAAAAAACAATAAAATTTTCTCAGGAACTGGATTGTGATTTAGTTAAGTTTAATATTGCTATACCGACTCCCGGTTCGAAATTTTTTCAGGACTGGCGCTTAAAAGCAGGAAAGGGGAATCTGGTTCCGGAGAAATTCAGCAGCTGGTATTCCCCGAAAAAAGGAGAAGATATCGTCTATTCGCCGGAAGGTATAAGTAGTAAGGAAATGGAATCATTAAGGGCAAAGGCGATGATCGATTACTATTTTAGGCTGAAGATTATTTTGCGCAGCTTTTTAAAACGGACAATATCATTTCAAAATATCTGCAAGGGCGCTTTTGTTTTGATGAGTGAATTACTCCTGATCTGTGTCCAGAGGATGGATCTTAGGCGCTGATTTGAAGTCTCCGAAACAGTTTGATAATATTTGTCGGTATTTCCCGCCTTATTGCAGTTTTTGAGTATTTACAGATCAGTAGCTTTTATTTAACAATTTTTTCAATTTAAATGGTATCTTATGAAGGTATTACTAATCAGGTCGCCCAGATATTATTGGCCGTTCATAAATGAATACGACAACTATTTGCTGCCGCAATCATTGCCGGCGTTAGCCGCGGTTTTGCGTCAGGCCGGAGTATGCGTAAAAGTCGTTGATTGCATGCCGATAAAAATGGGATGGAAGAGCCTGTACAATTTTATTAAGAATGAAAATCCGGATGTGGTTGGAGTTGGTGATAGTGAATCTATGTATGTTGATGAAGCCATTAAGGTTTTTAAGATAGCCAGGGAAATCAATCTGAGAATTACTACAATTGCCGGTGGGGCACATTTTTCTAATCTTGCGCATGAAAGTTTGAATCAATATGCGATTGATTTTATTGTGCGCGGTGAAGGAGAGATAACTTTAGTTGAACTGGTTAAGGAAATATCGAAGGCTTGTCCTGATTACATGAAGATAGACGGACTGGTTTTTAAACAAGGGGATAAGATTATCGAAACAAATCCGCGTGCTTTGATCGATAATCTGGATGAATTACCTTTGCCGGCATATGATTTAATGCCGATGGATGCTTATGGAAGGGCTAAGTTTCTTTTTTCCCCGGGAGGCATCACGATTCACCATAGCCGCGGCTGTATAAGTAATTGCGATTTCTGTGTCTGGTGGGTACAGATGTCAGAAAGAAAGATAGAAAACGGAGAAATCAAGATTAAACCGCGCTGGCGCACAAAAAGCGTAGAAAGAACAATTGAGGAAATTGAACTTTTATACCATAAGTATAATAAGAGATTTTTGATTTTTGTCGATGATTCCTGGAATATCGATCCGGACTGGAACAATAAATTTGCCGAAGCGATTTTAAAGAAAAGCCTAAAACTGAAATGGTTTGCTTTTTTAAGGGCAGACTGTGTCTTGAGGGATGAAAAACTTGGCATAATGGAAAAGCTGGTAAAATCAGGGCTTCGGCATATATCCATAGGCGGGGAAAGGGCAAGCAATGAAGATCTGAATCGGTTAGGTAAAAAATGTTATGAAAAAGATATTGTAAAAGAAGCGGTGCATGTATTTAATAAAAAATATCCGCAGGTTTTTACGCAGGTGACTTTTATTGTCGGCATCAGGGGGGAAACAAAGGAAAGCATGTTAAAACAATTGTCCTATGCAAAGGAATTAAAAGTGGATTATCCTGCTTTTCATCCCATGACGCCGGTTCCCGGCACAAAACTTTGGGAAGAAGCAAAAAAACAGGGATGGCTGGAAATCACTGATTTTTCATATTATGACTGGTCGACCCCGGTGATGGCGTCAGAACATTTATCGAGGCATGAGATCCATGATTTGCTTTATATATTAAGTAAGGAATATGCGACGCTCAAATGGTTATTAAACGGCCTTTTAAGCCCTTATGCGCATAAGCGCGATATGTATATATGGTGGGTTTTAGTGGTTTTGAAAATGGTTTGTGATTCTATCGCTGGTTTTCTTAATCCATTTAATTTAAGGCAGTATAACCGGTTGGTAAAGCCTAAGTGGTACGATGATTAAACGTTGTTAATAATACATGGTATTCGTGCAATGAAACTTTCAATTATCATTCCGGTCTATAATGAAGAGAAAACGCTTGAACGGCTTGTGGAAAAGATTTTGAACATGTGCCTTGAAGGCGTGAAAAAAGAAATTATTATAGTTGATGATAAATCGACAGATGATACGAGAAATATTATAAAAGAAAAATTTTCTTCGCTGAATGCGATAGTATCGATTTTCCATGCCGAGCAAAAGGGCAAAGGACAGGCAATAAAAACCGCTTTGAAGATTTGCACGGGTGATTTGATTTTAATCCAGGACGGAGACTTGGAATATGACCCTGAAGATTATCATAAACTTATTGATTGTATGATTAAAAATAAAGCTGAGGTTGTATACGGTTCTCGTTTGAAAAATAAAAAAAATAAATTTAAATTGATTTATCTTCTTGCCAATAAATTTCTTACCTGGTTGACCAATCTTCTCTATGCCAGTTCGTTAACCGATATGGAGACGTGTTATAAGCTTTTTAAAAAAGACCTGCTGAAAAATATAGTATTGAAAGCCAAAGGTTTTGATTTTGAAGCGGAAGTTACGGCTAGATTGTTGCTAAAAGGCATAAATATATACGAGGTTCCCATCAATTATAATGCCCGCGGAAGAAAAAGCGGGAAGAAAATTGGTTTAAACGACGGGATAATCGCGATTTTGATACTTTTAAAACATAGGGTAAAAAAAATTTTTAATGGCCATATCGAAAGCAATAATTATTACCACAACATTAAAAGATAAAAATAATCTTAAAAAGTTGATTTTATCTATCGCAGGGCAATCCCTTTTACCGGAACAGATAATATTGATTTACGACGGCAGCGGCGATTTTGATTCCAGTATAACCGGTCAATATCCATTAGCAATAAGGTTGCTTGCTAACCCAAAAAAACTTTCTTTAACTCTGTTGCAGAATAAAGCGCTTGGATTGTGCCAAGAAGATTGCGTGTTATTATTAAACGATGATGTTTCTTTGGATGGGAATTTTATAGAAGAACTTATCGGTGTGCTGGAAAAAAATAAGGACATAGGTATTGTTACCGGTAAATTATTAAGGCAGGACGGGGAAAAACTGGATTCAACCGGCCAGTTCTTGGGCAAAAGCAGGAAGCCCGTGGAGCGGGGATTTGGCGTGCGGGACAGGGGACAGTATGAGCAGCCCGGTTTTGTCTTCGGCGCCTGCGGGGCAGCGGTCTTATACAGGAAAAAGATGCTTGAGGATATTGCCATTGCTCCGGGAGAATATTTCGATAATGATTACCATATGTTTTATGAAGACCTGGATATTTCCTGGCGGGCGCGGAATTTCGGCTGGAAGGCCTATTATAATCCTAAGGCAGTTGCCTATCATCAGCGCGGGGCAACGGCAAAAGAAAAGAAACCGCTTATCAGATTTTTTGAATCATATAATTTCGCCTGGTTGAATACCCGGCTTAAAAGCGATCTTATTAAAAACAGATATATGACGATAATAAAAAACGACTGCTTGCGGGAATTCCTGAAGGACTTACCGTTTATTTTTATCTATGACCTCAAAATTTTCCTCTATTGTTTGGTTTTTGCGCCGAAAGTTATCTTTAATTCCCTAAGAAACATGCCATTTCTCTTGCTTGCGTTTAAAAAGAGAAAGCTGCTTGAGGATAAAATGAGGAAAATCAAATGACTTATCTGGCGGTTATATTGCTGTGCTTGCGGCCTTTGATTTCCGAACAGGTTTCGTTATGCGCGGGCATATTGTTTGATATCTTTTTCTGCCTGATTTTTTTGCTGATTGTGCTTAAGGAAAAGATAATCATAGCGAAACCGCGCATAATGAGCATGCTATTGTTCTTTTGCTTAATTGTGCTCTGTACGGGGTTTTTTTCCGTTAATTCTTTTAACAGCCAGCGGGAAATATTCCGGGTTTTTAATCTATTTCTTGTTTTTGTTTTCGTCGGGTTTATCGGGAAACGGCAGCGGTATCTGCTCTTAAACGGCATGATTGCCGTTAGCTTTTTAATCGGGTTGCGGGCGGTCTACCAATCCTGCGGCGGGATGCAATACATCTCGACGCATTTTACTCCTGCACAAATAACGCAGGGGGGATTCTACGGCCTGGAGCTGTTGAAACAAAAGCGGGCGATTTCTTTTTTTGTCAGCCCGAATCTATTGGCAAGTTACCTGTCGATGATGATTCTGGCGGTTGGCGGGTTCCTGCTGCAGAACATTTCGGAAAAATCACGGAAAAAAACAATTTGGCTGGGAGTTATTTTAATGATTTTAGCCGTTGCCTTTGTCGCTACGAAAAGCATCGGGGCGTATTTGGGGCTCGCGGCGGGAATTATTTTTTTTATCTCTCAAAACAAGATGCGCTTAATCCGTTGGGTTATATTGGGTGCTGTTTTTTTCTGCGCTTTATTGGTTATGGGAAATAAACGGGCCGATTGTTTTCTTGATTTTAACAACAAAGATAATTCCATGGTGCAAAGGTCATTTTACTGGAAGAGTTCAATGCGCATGATTCAGGAGCATCCTTTTCTTGGTTTCGGGCCGGCTAGTTTTGGTATTGTTTATCCGCGTTTTAAGGCGGCACAGGCGAATGAAACTCTCTACAGCCATAATATGTACCTGCAGATGTGCGCTGAATCCGGCATATTTTCGTTGCTTTGTCTGGTTGTTTTTATCTGCAGTATTTTTGCCTGCGGCATGCGGGGAAATCATGACCTGAGAAAATTAGGGCTGTTGTCCGCGGCGTTTGCCTTTTTAATGCACAATATCGTTGATTATAGTTTTTTTATATCTCAAACGGCGTATGTGTGGTGGGTGTTTATGGCCAATATTATTAGCTGGGATAAAAAAGAAATAGAGGAACCGCGACAGAGCCTAGGTGCCGGCATTTTTCTTAAAAATTGTTTTGTTGCTCTGGCGATATTCGTGATTTGCTTTAATTATATGGATTATGCGGCAGAAATTAATTTAAAAAGAGCCGAGTATCTTGCCAAACAAAAAAAGTATACGCTCGCGCTATCCAGCGTGCGAAAATCATTAAAATTCAGAATTAATAATGATAATGCCTATTATGTTTCGGCGCTTTTGCTGCGCATCAGCGATAGCCGCACTTTTTCTCCGGATGTTGTTGATAATTATTTGAAAGCAATTTTCCTGAACCCGCAATATTCGTTTTATCCCTATGAATTGGGAAAATATTTTTACGAATACGGCAAGGCGAAAGAGGCAAAATATTTTTTCGAGCGTGCCTGCCGCCTTTATCCGACCAATCCCCGGTTTAAAGCTGCTTTGGATAAAATTTCTTATCCCTAACCAGAATATTTAATTTCTTAAAAAACAGACCACAATATTTTGTGGTCTGTTTTTTATAACATACTGTAATTAGTGTAATTAAATATTTTTTAAAAAAAAAGCTGTTTTATTGTTGACAGCGCTATATAAATAGAGTATATTTAGTATTGTGGTGAAAAGTGGGGAGAAGTGGAGTAA
Source organism: Candidatus Omnitrophota bacterium (assembly GCA_018895275.1). GTDB lineage: Bacteria > Omnitrophota > Gorgyraeia > B26-G9 > B26-G9 > JAHIOQ01. Next base: position 22,599 of record JAHIOQ010000037.1, on the reverse strand, counting down.
ATGTTTTACGGTGAATTCGAACATTCATTGGACAAAAAAAGCCGCGTTATTATTCCGGCTAAGTTCCGGGAGGCGCTGAAAGACAGCTTTATCGAAAGGTTTTTCATCACGCGCGGGCTTGACGGGTGTTTGTTTATTTTTACCGAGGAAGAATGGAAGAAGCAGGAACAGAAGTTTAAATCTCTTTCCTTTACAAGTACGGATGCCCGGCGTTTTAACCGGATGTTTTTTTCCGGAGCAAGTGAGGTTATCTGTGATAGCCAGGGTAGAATGCTTATCCCGCAATACCTGAAAGAGTTCGCTCAAATACAAAAAGATGTTGTGATTATCGGAGTTTCCAATCGCATAGAGATTTGGAGTAAAACCCGCTGGAAGGAATTTTATGAGAACTCTCGAGAAAACTTTGAAGGTACGGCCGAAAAACTCATGGGTTTGGAGTGAGGAAGAAGAGCTAATGAGCCGACACACCCCGGTGATGACGGATGAAGTGATATCGTACTTGCGGCTTTCGCCAGGGAAGGTGATTGTCGATTGTACTGTGGGGGAAGGGGGGCATAGTGAAGGCATATTGAGAAAGATAACGCCAGGCGGACATCTTATCGGCATTGATCAGGATGATGATGCCCTGAGTATCAGCCGCCTGCGCCTTTCTCGCTTTGAAGGGGCCTTTACCTTTTTTCATGAGAATTTCCAGAATATCAGGGAGGTGCTGAATTCAGTAGGAATGGACGCCATGGATGGCGTCATCTTTGACCTGGGTGTTTCTATGCTGCAGCTTTCCAGCCCGGAACGCGGATTCAGTTTCTTGTCGGATGGGCCGTTAAATATGCGTATGGATAAAAAAGCCCAGATTACCGCCTTTGATTTAGTCAATAATCTTTCTGAAGAGGAGTTGGCTAATCTGATTTATACGTTTGGGCAGGAACGCTACAGCCGCAGGATTGCCCGGCGTATTGTTCGGGAAAGGGAAAAGCAGGTAATCACCACTACACAGCAGTTGGCAAATATAGTTGTTGATGCGGTGCCTGTTTTTGAAAGATATAAAAGGATACATCCGGCAACAAAGACGTTTATGTCCCTGCGCATTGCCGTGAATCGGGAGCTTGAAGTATTGCAAATAGCGATAAAAGAGGCAATTGACCTGCTCAAAAAAGGAGGAATAATCTGTGTCATTTCCTTCCATTCCTTAGAGGATAGAATAGTTAAGCACGAATTTAAGGCCCAGGCCCAGGCCGGCAGGTTAAAGATAGTAACTAAAAAACCGTTAATTCCCTCAGAAGGAGAAAAGACGGAGAATAAAAAAAGCCGCAGTGCAAAACTAAGAGTAGCGGAAAAGCTTTAAACTCTAAATTTAGGGTTTCAAGAATAAAAAATACTTTTGATTACAAAAGGAATATGTCTATGAAAATAAGTAAAGTGGCTCTCCGTTGTCTGGTGATTACCGCTGTATGCCTGTTTTATGTAAACCGACAGATTGAGATTGTTAAGTTAAGTTATAAACTCAGAGATAAAGAAAAGATGCTTAGTGAGATTATTGACCGCAACCGCGTTTTGCTGTACAATAATAACAGTTTAAAAGCGCCGCAGTACTTAGCCGGGATGATCAGGCAGAATGAGTTGAATCTAAGCCTGCCGGATACGACATCAGTGGCGCAAATAAAAATTGTGCGTAAGAAACAGCCGTTGCTGGCACAAGCGACGCGGACAAGCTGGAAAACAAGTTTCTTAGACGCATTTGTCCCCAAGGCTGAAGCATCTTTGAATCTAAATAGAATAGAAGGGTTTATTCGCTAACGTGTATAAAAGGGCGCAAAAGGTTCGCCTTATCATTGTCTGTGGTTCCTACCTTTTAGTTTTGCTTATAATTCTGGGACGGTTGCTTTATGTCCAGGTCTTAAACAGCAGTTATTATATAAAGCTGGCGGAGTCTCAACATCAGTTGAGGCTTACGTTATCTCCTCAGCGCGGTTTGATTTACGACCGCAATAAAAAGATTTTAGCCCTCAGTCTCAGTGTTTATTCCGTTTACGCTGTTCCCCGCGCGATTGAAAATAAAGAAGCAGTTGCTGTGCGGCTTTCTAAACTGCTGGGCCTTGATTATTCAAAGGTATTGACAAAACTGAAACTGGATAAGTCGTTTATCTGGATCAAAAGAAGAATCAGTGACCAGGACGCCCAGGCTGTCAAGGCCTTGCGTTTAACGGGAATTGATTTACTCAGGGAGAACAAGAGATATTATCCTAACGGTAGCCTGGCTGCGCATATAATCGGATTTGCCGGTGTGGACGAAGATGGCCTGGAAGGGATTGAACTGCAATATAATGATTTTTTAAAAGGCCGTGCCGGCCACCGCTTTTTACTGCGTGATGCAAAGCAAAGAATAATGCCGGCTTTTGAATATGAATTCGTTCCGGCAACCGACGGCTATAATCTTGTTTTGACCATTGATGAGGTGATTCAGCATTTGGTTGAGGAGGAGTTGGATAAGGCCTTTGCGAAAAGTAATGCCGTCGGCGCATCCGTTGTCGTGCTGGATCCCTATAACGGTGAGATTTTAGCGATAGTCAACCGTCCTGGTTATGACCTTAATATGCTCCAGGAAGTAACTACTGATATGCGCCGGAACCGCGCTTTATGCGATTATTTTGAGCCGGGGTCCACGTTTAAGATCATAACTGCTTGCGCCGCGCTCGAAGAGCATGCCGTGGCGCTAAATGACGTATTTTTTTGTGAAAACGGAGAATACCGCGTGGCAAATCATACCCTTCACGATCACCGGCCGCATGGTAAATTAACCTTTGTTGAGGTTATCGAAAAATCAAGTAATATCGGGACGGTAAAAATTGCCCAGAAATTGGGCGAAAAAGTAATCGACCGGTATGTGCGGGCTTTTGATTTCGGCAAAAAAACCGGTATCGATTTACCGGGAGAAACCGCGGGATTCCTGAGGCCGCTTAATCAGTGGTCAAAATTGTCTATTTCGGCTATTCCGATCGGGCATGAGATTGGTGTAACCGTATTGCAGATGGCAAAGGCAATGGCGGTTATCGCTAACGGCGGCCACCTGGTTAAGCCGCATGTAGTTCAAAAGATAACGAATAGTAACGAGACAATAAAAGTCTTTGAGGCGCTGCCGAGTTTAAATATAATTTCAAAAGAAACCGCGGAAACAATGAGACAAATTCTTAAAGGTGTTGTGGACAACGGGACCGGACAACATGCAAGAATCCCGGGTTATGAGTCCGCCGGGAAAACCGGTACGGCACAGAAAATAGATTCCAGCGGACGCTACTCGCGTAGTAAATATATAGCTTCATTTATCGGCTTTGTCCCCGTAGCTCATCCGCGTTTTGTTATTGCCGTTGTTTTTGATGAGCCGCATCCGGTTTATTACGGCGGTTCTGTTTGCGCGCCGGTTTTTAGGAATATCGCGGAAAAGATTCTTAGATACATGGATGTGCCGGAGCAGGTAAATAAGCAAGAAAAAAAGATTGAGGTGCAAGAGGTTAATGATTAGCAGTGATATGTTTAAAGTCCTGGGGATCGATGTCGGTGCGCTTGCGGATACTAATTTTGAAATAAGGGGGATTAGTATCGATTCCCGTAACGTTGCCGAGGATTATTGTTTTATCGCTTTTGAAGGTACTCATAGCGACGGCCATGATTTTATTCCCGCTGCCGTGGAGAAAGGCGCAAGGGTAATTGTTTGCAAAAAAGGCCGCAGCTTAAAGCGCGATTATCCGGGTAAAAAGGTATATTTTATAGAAGTCGACAGCCCGCGGGAAGCAGCGGGGATTATCGCGGATGCTTTTTTTGGGTACCCGGGTAAAAAGATAAAAATAATCGGGATAACCGGTACGAACGGTAAAACGACGGTTTCCTATTTGATAAAACATATCTTCGAACGGCAACGGATGCCCGCCGGCCTTATCGGTACGATTCAACATATTATCGCCGACCAAATTATCCCGGCGAAGAATACGACTCCGGACGCGGTTACCCTGCATAATCTTTTGCGGCTGATGGTGGAGCATGATTTAGGTTATGCGGTTATGGAGGTTTCTTCCCATGCCTTGGCGCAGTGCCGGGTCAGCGGTATCGGATTCCGTACGGCGGTTTTTACCAATCTTACGCACGACCATCTTGATTATCATCATGATAAAGAACAATATTTTGCGGCAAAGTCCCGTTTATTTGTTACTTTATCTGCCGCACAGGCAGCCGTAATTAATTTTGATGATGCTTACGGTGTAAGATTGAAGAAGATGACTGCCGCGGATATTACAGGTTACGGGATAAAAAATCCGGCTGCCGCGGTGCGGGCGCAAAATATAGTTTTAGAGCCGCAGGGTACGCGGTTTACGATAGTTACGCCTAATGGCGTTCAGGAGGTAAGGACAGCGCTTATCGGCCGCCATAATGTCTATAATATTCTTGCTGCCGTGTCCGTAGGTTTGAGGGAGGGTTTGTCCCTGGAATCCATGGCCGAAGCATTGGAAACGATTACTAATGTCCCCGGCAGGCTGGAAAAGATCAGTAGCCGCCGGGAATTTTCGGTTTATGTCGATTACGCGCACACCGACGATGCGCTTAAGAATGTGCTTACGGCATTGCGCGAACTAAAGCCGCGGCGCATCATTACCGTTTTCGGCTGCGGCGGCGACCGCGATAAGACAAAGCGCCCCTTGATGGGAAAGGTTGCCAGTGAAAATTCCGAGATGCTGGTGATAACCAATGATAATCCGCGCAGTGAAAGCCCGGAGAGGATTATCGAAGATATTAAAACCGGTCTTTGCCCGGGATTTGGCGAGTATGAGGTGATTCCGGACAGAGAAGAAGCGATTGCCTGGGCATTGTCTCAGGCACAGGCACATGATTTTGTCTTAATCGCGGGCAAGGGCCATGAAACATATCAGATTTTTAAGGACAGGACGGTTTCTTTTGATGACCGGCAGGTAGTCCGGAATTTACTGCAAGCGGCCGGGGACAAAATTTAAAGAGGATGTTTGTTTGATGTTTACGATCGGGGAAATAGTTGATTGCTGCGCAGGGGTGTTGGTAAAAGGCGACACTGAGGCAAGGATAAGCGCTGTTTCCATTGACTCCAGGACCATTCGTCCCGGAGAACTTTTTCTGGCGATTAAAGGCAGCCGGTGCAACGGACATGAATATATACCGGCGGTAATCGAGCGGAAGCCCGCCGGTATTGTGGTCTGCCGTGAATGGTTTGATAATAACAGAGAAAAGCTCGATAACGTATGTGTACCGCTCATTGTTGCGGAAGATACGGTTATTGCTTTGGGGGATATCGCGGCTGCGCATCGGAAAAAATTCGATATCCCGGTGATTGCCGTGACGGGTTCCAACGGAAAAACAACGACAAAAGAAATAATTGCCACTGTGCTTGGGTTGCAGTACAATGTGCTTAAGAATGAAGGCTCGCTTAATAATCATATCGGGGTACCGCTTACATTGTTGAAATTAAATTCATCGCATACCGCGGCGGTTCTTGAATTAGGCATGAATCATAAGGGAGAAATTCGCTCCCTGGCGGCATTGGTCCGGCCGACGATAGCTGTGATTACCAACGCCGCGGAGGCGCATCTTGAATTTTTTAACGGAGTCGGCGATATAATTGACGCAAAATGCGAGTTGCTGGAGAATCTTCCTTACGGCGCGCATGCCGTTGTGAATGCCGATTATCCGCGGTTATACGCGAAAGCGCAGGAGTATGCGGAAGATGTTATCGGTTTTGGGATTGAAAAAAACTGCCGCTACCGTGCTTCGAATGTAATAAGCCAGGATGACGGGGTGGTTTTTACGCTTAATGAAAAATATGCGTTTAAGCTGCCGTTGCTGGGAGAGCATAATGCGTATAATGCGTTAGCGGCAATTGCCGTCGCTGATTTTTTGGGCATTGCTATGGAGACCATGCGGGAATGTTTAGCGCGGTTTCAGCCGGTATCTTTGCGGATGGAAACCGTCAACTGCAACGGCGTCAGGATAATTGCCGATTGTTATAATGCCAATCCGCATTCCATGGCCGCGGCTATCCGGACGTTAACCGCGGTCGCCAACACGGCACGAAAAATTGTTGTGTTTGGCGATATGCGTGAGCTGGGGGCAGCGAGTGTCGAGCAGCATTGTCATATCGGGCAATTGATTGCCGGGCAGGGAATAGCGTTCCTGCTTACGGTCGGCAAAGATGCGGCATATGCTGCTAAAGCGGCGGCAGATAGCGGCATGGATAAAAAAAATATTTTTGTTTTTTCACAAACGGATGAAGCGTCACAGTGTCTTGCCGGTTTAGTTCAGCCGGGAGACGTGGTTTTATTAAAAGCCTCGCGGGCAATGAAGATGGAGCAGGTGTTAAAACATATTGTTGACAAGTCCGAAGGATGATCCGTGCATATGACCGGTACGATGCTCAGGAGAATACGCAATAGGAAAATAGCGGTTAAATAGTTATACGGCAGGAATATGAAATTTTTAAAGATTTATTTTTTCTTAGTTGTTTTAATCGTCTTTAAATCCGACTATGCTTACGGAGAAGATTTTAAAAGTTATTTTCCACTGCAGTCAGGAAATTCCTGGGAGTTTACGGAAGTAATAAACGATAGCCCGATAACCGAGAAAATAATATTTGACGATAGCAATCAGCCGGAAAATAGTAATGAAAGAAAAATATGGAGATACCAAAACTGTGGGATCGTGGTAACCGAGGAAGGGCTAAAGGTATGTTCATTGTTTATTAAAGACAACCTTGTGTATGGAGTGAGTCCGGCTCTGTTAGTGTTCCCTTTTTGTGAAAATTTCCCCGTAAAGCACATGAGCTGTGCCGTAACTAATGAGGGAAAAAATGTGGCGACAATTATCCGGGAATTAGAATATCTTGGTAAAGAAGATGTTACTGTTCCTGCCGGGCATTTTGATGATTGTATTAAGTTTTTTATGAGCATATCGCTCAGCGAAAAAGAAAATTATTTCCAACGAATATATATTTTGCAATGGGTTGCAAAAGGAGTTGGCGTGGTGCAAAAGATGGTAAAAAGCATATCGTGGAATGAAAACAGAGATGTAGTAATTGAGATCAAAAAGTTGGAATTACGTAGAGCTATTATCGACGGAATGGTATGGGAAAACGATACGCAGACATGCTTGTATTGATTATGTGTGATGGCTAACGATGAAGTTATTAATGCAAAAAAAATTATAGCGTACAAATGGCATGGTTATCAAGATAAAAGTAAAAAAAAATCTATTACGGTTGTATCTTGTTTTTCTTGGTTTTTTATTTTTATTGAATATAAAAACTGTAGATGTGATTTCAATGTTGGTCAACGGCAATGATGCTTTAGGTCGTTATTACGTAGAACATGCGGATTTTCACCTTGCCGGGAGAAACGAACAAAAATTAATAGGTAGTAGCGAAAAATATGTTTTTATTGCTTCTGACGGTAACAAGTGGTTATATAAGGTTAGCGATCAAAGAGATATCATGAAGACATTGGTTGCCTATAGGATGTCCTTGGCTTTAGGAATTAAGGTTCCTGATACATTCGAATACTCCGTTATGATCAATGGGGCAGAGAAAACAGGGATTATTCAGGAGATGGTTTCCTCCATCAGCTATGAAACAGCTCAAAATGTCCTGTCCAAAAAGAAGTTAGAATTGTACAGACAAATATTACGGCACGAGGTTTTTAGTTTTTTGCTCGGTTTCGACGAAGTACAATTGCTCGTAAATTCTTCCGGAGAGTTGTTTCAAATTGATTTAAATAATGCTTTCTTCCTGTCTAATCCTTCAAAAAAAGAGATAGAAAGTCTGAAGTCTCCAAAGTATGCGCAGTATTTCTATGAGGCAAGTGTTTTATCGGGAGATAGGGACGACATGTATGAATTTGTACGATATATTGAGACCATCGATGATGTCTGGATAGAGCGATATTTGCAAAGAGTGATTAATGTAGCTGACTCTCACTATCGGAATACGCTGACGGAGATCGTAATTGCCAGGAAAAAAAATTTACGCGCTGTTTTTAACCAGGATCCCTTGTTCCGGCAAAAATATGGACGCAGAAGGATGTTTTTTTATTCGTTTAAAACCTATGCCTGGCTATGTCGCACTATTGTTGAGAGAGCTTTAGATGTGGTCTCATCAAGAAAAATGCATAACAAGGCGTTATCAATAATTTGTTCCGGGGATACATGGTCTCTTTTTAACGTATTAGATCCATCGCGGCCTTTGTCAAAAGGTGGGAGAATTGATTTAAATAATTTTAATGAACAATGTTTGGCAATGGAAGAAAAAATAAACGCAATGCGTATTAGTTGTGATAGCATAGAAGAAAAGTTAGCTATGTCATTATATCTGCAACAGGTTCGTGCCTTACGGCAGTATTATAATAATTCTTTTGTCGGCGGAAAGGATGTTTTTTATTTTTTCCGCTATTTTGTTCCCGTAATATATAACATCGACGAATTTACCTATCCGATATCTCCGGATACGATGGGAGGTTATATCCATGATGGCGCGGAAAGAAAGATTCCGGTTATTAAGAAAGAGGGGGAAGACGAATATATTCAGGGATTATGGAAATTGCTTACGAAAGATTATGGCGAAGCGATGAGTTTCTTGTCGCTGGCAGCGAAAAAGGGATACGCGGTTGACGAAGTTAACGCGCTTATGTCAAAATATGGTCGTGCGAATTTACAATAATTTATAAAGGGTGTTTGGTGTTATGTTCTACTATTTTTTCTATCCTTTAAGGGAATTGTTCTTCGGGTTTAACGTTTTTAAATACATCACATTTCGTGCTACGGGCTGTAGTGTTACCGCGTTTGTTTTGAGCGCTTTATTAGGGAACATCGTCATTAGAAAATTAAGATTGCTTAAAATCGGGGAAAATGTGCGCAAAGGCAAGGATTATGTCTCGCTTCACGCACACCACAAACACAAAGAAGGAACCCCGACTATGGGCGGGATTTTAATCCTGTTGGTGGTTTTTTTGTCCGTATTGCTTTGGGCGGATCTTTCCAATAGATATATCTGGATTGCCATGCTGGCGACCTTTTGGCTGGGGATTATCGGGTTTGCCGATGATTATATCAAGTTGACGAAAAAGAATTCCCGCGGCCTTACGGCAGCGGTAAAACTTATTGGACAGCTGATTATCGGGCTGGTGATCGGGTGGATGCTTTATAATGATCCGAATATCAGCGACCGGCTGGATATACCCTTTGCCAAGAATCTGGTCGTGCATTTAGGGGTGGCGTATGTATTTTTTGTTACGCTGGTGATTATCGGCGCTTCGAATGCGGTTAATCTTACCGACGGGCTTGACGGATTGGCCATTGGCTGCACGGCGATTGCGGCGCTGACTTACAGCGGTTTTAGTTATCTTACGGGACATGCCGTGTTTAGCGAATACCTGCAGTTGATTTATGTGCCGCATTCCGGAGAGCTGGCGGTTTTCTGCGCGGCGCTTTTCGGCGCGGGCCTGGGGTTTTTGTGGTATAATTGCCACCCGGCGGACGTGTTTATGGGAGATACCGGCGCCTTGGCGTTAGGCGGCGCTTTGGGAACCGTAGCGGTTTTGATAAAAAAAGAGCTGCTTTTGCTTTTAGTCGGAGGTGTATTTGTCGCGGAGGCGTTGTCCGTGATTATTCAGGTTTTTTCTTTCCGCTACCGGAAAAAGAGGGTATTTTTAATGGCGCCGCTGCATCATCATTTTCAACTCAAAGGGTGGGCGGAGTCAAAGGTCATTTTTCGCTTTCTTATCGTTGCGATTATTCTTGCTTTGCTTAGTTTTTCGACTTTGAAATTAAGATGAAGATAAAAGGCAAAAAGCTGGTGATTATCGGGTTGAGCCGTTCGGGAGAGGCCGCGGCGCGGTTGGCGCTAAATGCACAGGCGCGGGTTTTTGTCTCGGAGATTTCCGATACGGATATTATGCGGCGTAAGGCGCTAATTTTGCGCAAGCAGGGTATTGCGGTTGAATTGGGACGGCACTGCGTTACTTTTTTAGAAGAGGCGGATCTGCTTATTACCAGTCCCGGGGTGAAGAATAACTCTTTGCCGATTTTGTGGGCGAAAAGGCATAAGGTTGCGATTATAAGCGAGATTGAGTTTGCCGGCCGCTTTTGTACAACTCCGGTTGCGGCGATAACCGGCAGTAACGGCAAAACCACGGTGACGACCCTGCTCGGTAAAATAGTGAAGGCCTCCGGCCGAAAAACGGTTGTCTGCGGGAACATCGGAATTCCTTTCAGCAGGGAAGTATTCCGTTGTAACCGGGCGGATAATGTGATATTGGAATTGAGTTCTTTTCAACTGCAGTACACGGACTCTTTTTCTCCGCGCGTAAGTGTTGTTTTAAATATTACCCAGAATCATTTTGACCATCATCGTTCGATGCGTGAATATTCCCGGGCGAAATGTAATCTTGTGGCGCGGCAGGGCGCCGGAGACTTTGCGATTTTAAATTTCTCCGACAAGCGGGTAAGAGGTTTTTCCGCTAAAACAAAGGCAAAAATCCTTTTTTTCTCGCGGAGAAAAAAAGGATTTTTGTGCGATCCTAAGAATTGTTTTGCGGCATGCTGGCTGGAAGGAGGCAATGTCGTCGGGCATTGGAAGGGAGTTCCGCAAACTTTTTTCCCGGTTGATGGCCTGCGGCATTTAGCAGGCATGCATAATGTCGAAAATGCCATGGCTGCCGTGCTCGCGGCAAAAGCCATGGGTATCGGCAAAGAGGTGTATTTACCGGTGCTGAAGCGTTTTCGCGGGATAGAGCACCGTTGTGAGCCGGTGGCCGTAAAGAATGGCGTGGCCTTTGTGAATGACTCGAAATCAACGACCGTAGATGCCACGGAAAAGGCGCTTTTGATGTTCGCGGACCGCTCCGTGATTCTCATCTGCGGCGGCCGCAATAAGGGCAGTGACTTTCGAGTTTTGAAAGAACTCGTAAGGCGTAAGGTTTACCTGTTGGTTTGTATCGGTGAAGCGCAAAAAGAGATCCAAGCTGTTTTAGGCCGCGGTATGCGGACGGTTGTGCCGCGGACGCTTGAAAAAGCGGTGGCTGTTGCTTATCGGCGGGCAAGGCCGGGAACAACCGTGCTTCTTTCTCCGATGTGCGCGAGTTTTGACATGTTTGATAATTATGAGCATAGAGGAAAAGTGTTTAAATCAATCGTTAAGGAGTTATAGATAGAAATGGATTTGCGCCGGACAAGAATAAATTTAGCCGCACTGGCTATTATTCTGGTTTGTATCGGTATTGTTATGATTTACAGCGCCAGCGCGATTTACGCGTTCGAAAATTTAGGTGATAGCGCGTATTATTTAAAACGGCACATCGTGTATGTATTAATCGGCTTGTTTTTTTCTTTTTTGACGATGAGCGTTGATCATCAAAAATTAAAAGCAATGTCTAAACCGTTGGTTTTGGCTTCTTTCGTATTGCTGATATTGCTGCTTATCCCGGGTATCGGACGCGAGGTAGGTGGCGCGCGCCGCTGGTTCAGGTTCGGGTTTTTAAGTTTTCAGCCGTCGGAATTGGCGAAGTTCGCGATGGTTGTTTATTCCGCGGACTTTCTTTCCCGTAAGAAAACGGAAATTACTTCTTTTTTGCGCGGTTTTGTGCCGGTTCTAAGCGTGTTAGGGGTGTTATGTCTTTTGATCCTTGTTCAGCCTGACCTTGGCACGGTTTTGGCAATGGTTACGATTTGTTTTATTATGTTTTTTATTGCCGGTGTTAAAATAACCTACATGATTTCTATGTTTCTCGCGGCGCTTCCCGGTGTGTATTTGCTTATTTTTAACGTGCCGTACCGCAGGGACAGAATTTTGGCTTTTCTTGATCCTTGGAGTGATCCGCTGGGGATTGGGTTTCAAATTATACAGTCGCTTGTAGCCTTAGGCTCCGGAGGCCTTTTTGGGGTTGGCTTAGGCCAGGGCAAACAAAAATTTTTATATTTACCGGCGGCATACACGGATTTTATCTTTTCTATTATCGGAGAAGAACTCGGATTTATCGGTACGGCGGCTATAGTTATTTTGCTGGCCTTATTTCTTATTCAGGCGACGAAGATTAGCTTGAAGGCAAAGGATTCATTCGGCCGGCTGTTGGCTTTTGGTCTGGTTTCATGTTTGCTTGTCGAAGCGATTGTGAATATGGGGGTTGTTACGAGTATCCTGCCGACTAAAGGCCTGCCGTTTCCTTTTATCAGTTATGGGGGGACTTCTTTGGTGTTTAATATGATGTATGTTGGGTTGATTCTAAATATCGGGAAAAATCAATGAAAATAATTATTTGCGCCGCCGGTTCCGGCGGGCATATCTATCCGGCATTACGTTTTGCCCAAGAGCTTAAGGCTTCGTTTAAAGATGTGAAAATTATCTTCTTATGCACGAAAAAAAATATTGAGAAGGCAATATTAAAAGATACCGGTTATAAAACATTTTATATAAATCTTATTTCTCCCCGGTCTGATTACAAAAGAATTATTTTCTTCTTGAAGAATATTTATTTTTTGTTAAACTTTATAGTAGGGAACTTAAAGGTTTTTTTTGTATTGTGCCGGGAAAAGCCGCAATTGGTTGTAGGTTTTGGCGGTATCGGTGCGGTTCCGGCTTTAATCCAGTCCTGGATGATGCGTATTCCGACGATTATCCATGAGCAAAATGTGGTTCCGGGGCTGGCGAATAGGCTGCTTTCGCGGATAGCAACAAAGGTTGCCGTGGGTTTTTCGGAAAGCCGGCCGTATTTTAAGCGCAATGATGTAGAATACACAGGAACGCCGCTGCGCGGGGACTTGAGGCTAATCGCTGCGCCGGAGGCAAAAGCAGAGTTAGGCCTGGAGAAAACGAAATTTACGATGTTGGTGTTCGGCGGCAGTCAAGGTGCGGAATTCATTAACCGCGCTTTCATCCGGAGTATCAGCGGTATGGCGGCGGCGCTAAGAGATAATCTGCAGGTGATTCATATTACGGGAAATAAAGAGACTGCGCTAACGGAAAGAGAATATTTGTCCCTGGGTGTAAAGGCAAAGGTTGTTGCTTACTTTAATGATATGAGTAAGGCGTATAGTGCGGCGGATATCGTTATCAGCCGTGCGGGCGCGGGTACGATCAATGAAATCAGCTGGTTTGGCCGGCCGGCAATTCTGATTCCGTACCCTTATGCCGGAGGCCATCAGTTAATTAATGCGCAGGCATTAGCGGCAAAGCAGGCGGCGTATATCGTTAAACAGGATGACGATTGTTCCGGGCAGTTGCGGGATTTGATTGTACGTTTGGCGCAGGACCGAACAATAGAAGCTATGGCGCGTAAACGCAAATCGGGTATGGATACGGCAGCGGCTTCTCTGGCGCGAATTGCGCGGGAATTGCTGGTAAGGTGACCGTCGCGGAATAAGCGGCGGTATTATGGAAAATATTTTTATCAAAGGATTGATTATATGCGATTACTTTCAGACCTTATTCCGCGCCGTAAGGCGCATTTTATCGGTATCGGCGGCGTGGGAATGAGTGCTTTGGCGCAATTGCTGCTTGCTCAAGGGGTTTGGGTCAGCGGCTCGGATGTAAAAGAAAGTAATACTACTCACCGTTTGGAAACTTCCGGGGCAGTTATCCGTATAGGGCATAAAGCAGAATATGTATCTGATGTTGATGTCGTGGTCTATTCTTCCTGCATTAATTCGGATAATCCGGAAATCGTTGCGGCACGTCAAAAAAATATTAGTCTTATTCCCAGGGGGTTATTGTTAGCTTACTTAATGGAAGGCAAGTCCGGTATTGCCGTTGCCGGCGCGCATGGGAAAACAACGACAACCGCGCTTATTTCTTTTTTACTGCAGCAAACCGCTATGGATCCCAGTTTTGCCGTGGGTGCCGACGTTGACTTATTAGGTGGTAATGCCCGTCAGGGATGCGGGAAATTTTTTGTTGCCGAAGCAGATGAAAGCGACGGCTCTTTTTTGCATCTCAGCCCTGAGTTTGCGGTAATCACGAATATAGATAAAGAGCATCTTGATTATTATGGCGATCTTCCTCATATTATCCGGACTTACGGTAAATTTATGAGAAGTCTGCGTGATAAAGGCGCTTTGTTTTGCTGCGGGGATGATGAAAATATACGCAAGGCATTAAAATCGGAACAGGGGTATGAAGGGAGATTGATTACGTACGGATTTTCAGACGGATGCGATATCCGTGCGGTTGAGGTTTCCTGCCGGGGAATGTGCTCGGAATTTGACTGTATTTATCAAGGCAGTTTATTGTCCAGGTTCAAGCTGAATATCCCCGGCGCGCATAATGTATTAAATGCCTTGGCGTGTGTTGGGGTGGGCCGCGAGTTGGGTATCGGTGTTGAGGGGATTGCCGGTGCACTGGAGGCTTTCCGCGGGGCGCAGAGGAGGTTCCAGGTTAAGCGTCAGGAGGGTGGAATTATGGTTGTTGATGATTATGCGCATCATCCTACGGAAATAATGGCCACACTGTTGGCGGCTAAGACCTGGAATTATAAGCGGATTGTCGGTGTTTTTCAGCCGCATCGATATTCGAGGACAAAATTTCTGAAAGAGGAATTCGGGCGTTGTTTTGCCGCGGCAGACAGTGTGGTTATTACCGATATTTACGCGGCCAGCGAGTCTCCGATAGAAGGGATTGCGGCAAAAACCATATATGATGAGGTTAAACAGAGCGGACATAAGGATGTGCATCTTCTTTCTAAGGAAAAATTGAATGATTATCTGATGAAATCGGTGCGAGAAGGAGATGTCCTGATGATGCTTGGCGCCGGCGATATCAGTTTTCTTACCGATGAGCTGATTAAGAAAATGTCGGCAAATAAAAAGGACGGCTAATAAAAGATGAATTGCTTAATGCTGACGGCGGTTGAACAAAAACTGCGTGGAGGTTTTAAAGGAATAATAAAAATCGATGAGCCGCTTTCCGCGCATACTTCCATAAAGATCGGCGGACCGGCAAAATTTTTCTTTATACCCGCAGATGGCGGCGAATTGAGGTTTTTGCTGCGCTTTCTTAAAGATGAGTCTATCCCTGCCTGCATTCTCGGCAATGGAAGCAACCTGCTGGTTACGGATGAAAGACTGTCTGTGGCGGTTATTCAGTTAAATTCCGAATATTTCAAAAACATAGAGTATGATGATGCGTTAGTATTTGCCGGCTCAGGTGTGTTGCTGGCTAATTTTGTTTCTTTTGCGGCCGCAAACGGCCTTTCCGGGTGCGAGTTTTTAGCCGGAATCCCGGGGACAATCGGCGGGGCTCTGGTTACTAATGCCGGGGCGAGAGATATTAATCAGCAAGGAGATGATATGTATCGCAATATCGGAGATGTCGTCAAGAAAGTCCGGATTATGGATAATGAAGCGAATATATCCTGCCTGAAACGGGAAGACCTGGAATTCGGCTACCGGAGTTCTTCTTTGAAAAACGCTATTATCCTTGGAGCATGGTTTGATTTAATTCCCGCAAAAAAAGATGATATCCGGAAAAGTATAGATAATTTCCTGAGCAAAAAACGCAGCACGCAGGAGCTTTTGATGCCGAATGCGGGGTGTGTATTTAAAAATCCCGCCGGTTCTTTATTAAGCGCCGGCGCGCTTATCGAACGGTGCGCTTTAAAAGGACATATAGTTGGGGATGCGCAGGTTTCCCCCCGTCATGCTAATTTCATCGTGAACAGAGGAAACGCGCGTTTTGAACATGTTAAAACGCTTATGAATTTTATTCAAAAAAAGGTCGAAAATGACTTTTCTGTCCGCTTGGAACCTGAAGTGGAAATTTGGGAGAAAAACGAATAATGAGAAGAAAAAATCTTCGTATCGGCGTGCTTATGGGCGGTTTTTCCAGCGAGCGGGAGATTTCTCTTAAATCCGGAGCAGCGGTTGTCGAAGCCTTGCGTGGATTGGGCTATGAGGTGCTTGCTTTTGATTTCCATACGGAAGAGGAGCTTGCCGGATTGCTGCAGCTCAATAAAGTTGATGGTGTTTTTAACGCGTTACACGGCGCTTATGGCGAAGACGGCCGCGTGCAGGCGCTGCTTGAGAGTATGAACATACTATATACGGGCTCAGGAGTGCGCGCGAGCCGGCTGGCGATGGATAAGATAGTATCACGCCGTATCTTTGAAGATAACGGGCTTTTCGTGCCCGAATATAAAGTGCTGGGTAAGGATACGGCGGCTGTGAAGATAGATTCTTCCCTGGGATTTCCGTTAGTGGTTAAACCTGTCCATCAAGGCTCGAGTATCGGATTGTCGATTGTGGATGATTTTTCATCGTTGCCGGCTGCCGTTAACCATGCCTTTCGTTTTGATGTTGAGGTAATTGTTGAAAAATATATAAAGGGCAGAGAACTGACCGTCGGTATCCTCGAAGATAATGCTTTGCCGGTTATTGAGGTTGTTCCGCGCAATAAATTTTACGATTTCCAGGCTAAATATACCGCGGGGATGACGGAATATAGGGTTCCGGCGGCACTTTCCGATAACGTTACCGACGTTGCTCAGAAAACGGCATTAACGGCGCATCGGGTTTTAGGATGCCGCTGTTTTTCGCGTGTGGATATGATTCTTGATGCTGCGGGGCGTGTTTTTGTCCTTGAGGTCAACACGATTCCCGGCCTTACAGCAACAAGCTTGCTGCCGAAATCCGCCGCGGCCTGCGGAATCGCTTTTCCGCAGTTATGTGAAAAAATGGTTTTGTCCGCGCTTGAGAGCAGACTTCAAGAGGCGGTATCCAGAGATAACGGATAATTTATAAGGGAGGTTTCTATGCGCAGTTACCGAAGAAGAAAACAAAGAAAAAGAATCCATATGTTAAGCGCCAGGCAGGTAGTCGATACGGTGAAGAAAAACAAAACCCGGATTCTGTTTGTGCTCACAGTTGCCGGATTAATTGCTTTTGTTTCGGTTAACATGAATTCGTTTATTTTTGCCTCGAAATATTTCAATATAAGCGAAATAGAAGTTGTGGATAAAGCTGCGGATAAGATTGATTATCCGCTGGCGCGCATAGTAGATAACCCGAATATTTTTAAGGTTGATTTAAATCAGATTGCCGAGGGCATAGAACGGGATTATCATTATATCCAGAAGGCAATCGTGAAGAGAGTTTTGCCTAATAAACTTGTTATCGAAATTCTGCGCCGTACGCCGATAGCGCAGATGGCGGTTGCCGTAAACAGGGACGCTAATGCTAAACAGTATTATTTTACCGTAAATAAGGACGGCTATGTTTTAGCGAATGTCGGAACCAGCCCGAAAAAAGGATTGCCGGTGATTTACGGGACCGGTCTGTCCGTCAATACGATAGAAATCGGCAGTATGTATTCTAAATCTAATCTTGGGTGCGCGCTTTCTTTCCTGGCGATATTGCAGGAGAGCGCTTTTATGCCGCGTTATGCCGTCACCAAGATAGATGTGGCTGAGCCGCGCAGCATGTCTTTTTTTATTAACGATACCCTTGAGGTAAAGATAGGTAATAGAAAATGGAAGGAAAAAATTGAAAATCTCGCGGGTATGCTGCAGAACAAAAGTATAGACTATTCGCAGGATTACTATATAGATTTGCGGTTTAAGGATTTCGTTTTCGGGAAAAAAGATGATAAAAAATAATTCGCTTGTGACGGGACTGGATATCGGCAGTGCGAAAACGGCAATTTGCGCCGGAGGACTTGATCCGGAAGGCCGGGTTGAAATATACGCTGCGGTTATGGTAAAAACGCGCGGCATAGAACGCGGCGTTATCTCCGATCCGGGAGAAGCTGCCGGTTGTGTTGAAGAAGCGCTGAAAAAACTGGAACATAAACTTAGCGGAACTACCCGCTGCCGTTCTCTTTACGGCAGGAAAAAAGCAAAGATAAATTCCGTTTTTCTGGCTATCGGCGGTGATCATATCCTGGGCAATAACACCAAAGGTGTATATACGTTATCTCACAGGGCGACGCAGATTAGCCGTAGAGACAGACATTTGGCCATAGAGTCGGCAAAATCGTTGACAACCGCGATAGACCGGGAAATATTGCACGCGATAGCACAGGAGTTTGTTGTAGACGGTTATAAAAAGATCAAAGATCCTCTAGGTGTATACGGGACGCGCCTTGGCGTGAGAATGCATATCGTTACTGCCGGGCTTCCTTTTGTTACGAATATGATTAACTCGGTTAACCGCGCGGGATTGGATGTGGACGGTGTTGTCTATTCGGGGTTTGCCGGCAGTATGGTGATGCTTACGGAGCATGAACGGCACTCAGGCGTTATTTTTTTAGAATGCGGCGCCGGTACGATAAATATTCTTTTCTTTAATGAAGGGGCTTTGCAGTATACGAATGTTATACCTGTAGGCGGAGATGACATTACGATGCGGGTGGCGGAGCGTTTTGGAGTAGATTTTGCCCAGGCCGAAGAGTTGAAGATGCAGTATAAAAGTTTGTCTTCCTATCTTTCCGTAAAAAGTGATTGGGGCGAGGATAAGATTATTATTAAAAAGGATTCGGCGCGCTATGAGAGTATTACGCGTTCAGAATTAACGTCCGTGATCGATGAAAAGTTGAAGGATATTCTTTCTTTAATAAAAAAAGAATTGGAGTTGTCCGGGCTTATTTCCCGGGCTAATAGTGGTATAATTATGTCCGGCGGGATGGCGTTTATGGACGGTATTATAGAAAAAACGGAAGAAATGTTGGGGCGCTCGGTGACGCTTGGTATTATGCGCGGTTTTATCAGCAGTATGGAGGGGGTAGGCAATGCTTTTTATGCCGGGGGCATCGGAGTAATAATGCATGCATTAAAAGAACAGAAAGAGGCGGTTTTAAATATCTATCCGCAGCAGGGAATTCTGGGAAGATTGGCGACAAAAGTAAAAAATGTGTATTATGAGTATTTCTAAGGGAAAATAGCGGATGAATGCGGATGTTTATATTTTAATAATAGATGGTGAAGCAGCGGTTTTAAACAGCTTCGCGGATGTTTTTTCCAAAGAAGGCTACCAGGTCTTAAAAGCGGGGAGCTGGCAGGAGGCATTGCCGCAGATTAAAGCGCAAAAATTTAATGTGGTTATCGCCGATGTGTGTCTTCCCGATATATCCTGTCGCGAAATGGCCGAAACTATTCGTGAAGAAAACCGCTATGCTTTTGTGATTACGACTGCCGGGTTTTCCGATATAGAACTGGCCAGGGAATCGATTCAGTATGGTGCGCATGATTATCTGAGCAAGCCGTTTGATCCGGTGGATATAGTGGTATCGATGCGCAAGATTGTTGAAAAACAGCGCTTGCAGTCGGATAGCAAGCAGCTTTTTGATACGATAAAGGTTCTGGCGCTGGCTTTAGATGCGCGGGATCATTATACGCACGGCCATTCCGAGCAGGTTACCGAGTATGCCTTGATGATTGCCGGTGAGATGATGCTGGCTAAGGAAGAGCTTGATAAAATTCGTGACGCGGGAATTCTTCATGATATCGGGAAAATAGGGATTCCTGATGCGATTTTGTTAAAACCGGGCAGGCTTACGGAAGAAGAATACAATGAAATTAAAAAGCATCCGGAAATCGGGAAAAAAATATTAGAGCCCGTAGACTGTTTGGCGGATAAAATTCCGCTTATTTATCATCACCATGAACGTTTTGACGGAAAAGGCTATCCGTGCGGATTGCGCGGCGAAGAAATTCCCTTAGGAGCAAGGATTCTTACGGTTGCCGATGCCTATCAGGCGATGACTTCCGACCGGCCTTATCGTAAGGCACTGCCGGTTTATATCGCTGTTGAGGAATTGATTATAGGCAAAGACAAGCAGTTTGATGCCAGGATTGTTGATGTTTTTTTGAGAGTTTTAAAACGAAAAGGTGTGGATTGTGCTCGCAGATAAGGGGGGAATTATGGAAATAGACTTACTGGAAATATTAAGGTCAATGGTACTGCAAGGGGCTTCGGATGCGCATTTTAAAGTAGGCCGTTCTCCGGTTTTTCGTATAAAGAAAGAATTAATCAGCTCTCCTTTTCCGGTTTTGTCCAACAAGGATATGGAAAAAATTGCCTATTTTATGATGCGGGAACGCCATCGCAAGGAGTTTGAAAAGAAAAATGAAATAGATTTTTCATATCAATTGCCGGATGTGGGCAGGTTCCGCGTTAATGTTTTCAGGCAGCGCGGAGATGTGGGAATTGTAATGCGTGTGGTTAAGAATAGGCTCCCTTCTTTTGAGGAATTGGATCTGCCGCCGATATTTAAAAAAATTGCCCTCTATGATCGGGGTATTGTGATTATAACCGGCGCGAGTTCCATGGGCAAGTCCACTACGCTCGCGGCAATGATTGATTACATCAATCAAAACAAGAAAGCGCATATTATGACAATCGAAGACCCGATTGAATATCTCCATGAAGATAAACAGTCGATTATAAATCAAAGAGAGGTCGGGCTCGATACGGAATCGTTCAGGGACGCCTTGCGCTATGTTATTCGCCAGGACCCGGACATCATACTTATCGGAGAAATGCGTGACGCGGAAACGTTTCAGACGGCATTAGCCGCCTCCGAAACCGGACACCTTGTTTTCAGTACGCTTCATGCTTCGGATACATCTCAGGTCGCGGACCGTATCCTGGATTTTTTTCCGACAAACCAGCATAATATGATTCGCATGCAGCTTTCATTTAACCTGCGCGCCGTAACTTGTCAGCGATTGATGCCGCGCGTTGACGGCACGGGAGTGGTACCGGCAGTGGAAGTAATGATTATTAACCCGACGATTGTGAAATTAATACGCGAAAACAGGGTTGACCGTTTGCAAAATACCCTGCAAAGCTTTTCAGATCAAGGGATGGTTACCTTTAATCAGTCCCTGGTTAATCATGTGAAGGCAAATCTTATCTCCCTGGATACAGCGCTGGCGAATTCCAGCAATCCGGAAGCGTTAAAGATGAATCTTAAAGGCATCTATCTTGATGAGGACAGCAGGATTTTAGGTGAATAGACGCAGCACGCGGGAAATTCTGAAACAGGAAATAAATACCGTTGCACTTAAAAAAAATGCCCGGTTTAAAGTAGCGCTTATTTATCCCAATCGCTACTATCTGGGGATGAGTAACCTGGGAATTCATGCCGTTTACGGGTTGCTCAATAAACGCGATGATACGGTATGCGAACGTTTTTTTTATGAAGGACAAAAGCAATTTCTATCACTTGAAAACGCAAGTCCGCTAAATTCCTTTGATATCCTCGCTTTTTCCATATCATATGAACTTGATTATTTTAATGCGCTTGCCTTTCTTCGCGATGCAGGCATATCTTTTCCGGCTAGGGAATGCAGGGTTATGCCGTTTATTATTGTCGGCGGGATGGTGAACGGGTTTAATTTTTTACCGCTTAGCGGAGTAAGCGATGCGCTTTTTTTGGGCGAAGCAGAACAGTCATTGACGGCATTTATGGATAGCTTATCCGCTTTCTCCCATGTCGACACTATCGCTAAGAAGAAACTCTTTTTGTCCGAGGTTTCCCGGCATAAAGGGATATTTGTGCCCGGCATATCTAAAGCAGACGAGGTTAAGCCCTGTTTTATAGAGGATCTTGATGAATATCCGACATCGACGAAGATTATAACTGCGGCCACGGAGTTTTCCGACACGTTTTTAGTGGAGATTTCGCGCGGCTGCGCGCGCGGATGCAGGTTTTGTGTTACGGGGGCTGTCTGCGCGAAATTTCGTTCCCGTACTACGGATGTTTTATTCGACGAGATTGAACGCGGCTTGCAATATACTTCAAAGATCGGCCTGGTCGGAGCCGCTGTTTCCGATTATCCCTGTATGGAGCCGCTGCTTCGGTTTTTGAATAAAAAAAAGGCAATGATTTCCGTTTCCAGTCTAAGGATGGAAACCGTATCCGCGGATTTGCTTGGCGCCTTAGCCCGTTCGGGGCAGCGGACGGTCACCTTTGCTCCGGAGACCGGTTCGGATGAATTGCGTTATGCAATCAACAAGCGTATCAGCAATATAGAGATAATGGAAAAAATAAAACTAGCTAAAGAATGCGGGATAAAGAAACTAAAACTTTATTTTATGATCGGCCTGCCGCGGGAACAGGAAAAAGATATCAATGCGATTATCGATCTTGCAAAAGCGGCAAGGGATATCCTTCCTTTGCGGGTTAATGTGGGAATTTTTGTGCCGAAACCTAAAACACCTTTTGCCAAGGAGCCTTTTGCCGATAAGCGGGTGCTGAATTCCCGGCTTAAATTTTTAAAGCAGAAGCTTATTGCCGAAAAAAACATAACGCTTAACACCGCATCAATTCCCGAGGCGTCAAAAGAGGCGAAGCTTGCCTTTAGCGATGCAACTTTTTTAGATAACTATTTTAAAATCATATAATTGCGGCATATTTCTTTTTAAAAAGGTTATCTTCCCTCTAAATGATTTCCGGCCTGCTTCCTGCTTCTGTTGCAATCCAGACAATAAAAATCGCAGAGCTTCGCTCGTCTATCCGCTCGTCGTAAATTGGATTTCCCCGCCCGTGTGATTTTTTCAGGAAAACTTTTTTTTTACCTGTTTTATTTTTTTGCTTGCAAACTTATATAGAAT
>JAHIOQ010000036.1 GCA_018895275.1 Candidatus Omnitrophota bacterium | reverse complement strand
CTAAAAGGCATTGTTCTAAGGAATAATTAAATTCCTGAAGGAGCTCTTTTGTTTCTATTTTATACCTATTTTCTATTTTTCTCAAAACTTTTTTTAATACAATTTTTTGTGGTTTAGGGATGGCCGGTTCTTAATTCCTGAATTTCTTGTCTGCTCTTGTAAAAACTAAAAAGCTATGGTATACTTTTTTTTGATTTTTTGCAGTTCAACTAAAAGTTATTAAAAAGGAAAGGGGTATTAGATGTATAATTTTATTTCAAAGCGTTCAGTTAGGGTTATTTCTTTAATTATTGCGCAATCGTTTTTAATCACAAGTCTATCTTGGGCAGCGCCGGGAGGGGCTTTTTCTTTTAAGGAGAACAGCACTCTTTCTCCTACGATTCAAATCAGCCAGCCGGCGATTGTGGCCGGATTTCAAAATCGTATTGATTCCAATAAATTAATTGTCGGGAAGATGTTGGCTAATGATTTTTTCGTGATTGATCCGATATTGGTTAACGGGGTCAAAGATGTTGAAATCGTGCAAACACTTTCTGAGCCGCTTTCTGCGCAAGGAAAGATAGAAGGCAACTTAGATTTAATGCATGCTCAAGGCATGGCAGCCTTAGAGGTGCTTAAGTGGATTAATAATGTCGGAAGTAAATTTGCGAAAAGCAAAGCAGACGGAGCCGGGGCAAGATGGACGAGAAATTACTATAATGATGGAATCCCCTGGATGAAAGGCACCGTCGTTATCGGCGAAGGCGAACGCGATAAGGCGGCGATGCTGTATATCGGAGAAGAGGTTGGCGGGGCATGGAATGGGACTCAGGCGGATTCCGGGGTGGTCGAAGTGGACATCGCCGGTGATGTTGTCGAGCTTACCAACGGAATTGTGAAAACTGATGTTTTAGGTACTGCCTCGGTTGCGTCTTATTCAGAAAAAGGCGGAACGCTGAATGCGCCGGATATCTATATGACGAAATGGGCGGTTGGCCCTGCGGCAAAAGGATGCGGCATAAGTGCGGAACTGCCTGTCGAAGAGAACCTGGATCGGATCGCCGGCAAATTAGGTAAAGATCTGAGCGGCTTGAGAGGAGCGATGCTTCTTAGAGAAAGACATGTCGGCTGGCTGGTAAAATTTTTTGATGCCGGTATTCGCATGAATGTAGACAGCGAAAAAGAATTAGCGGCTCTCATCAGCGCGTATAGAGATTTTCAAAAAAAGAAACAGATTTATCTGGGGGGGGGGAAGGATGCAGCAGAAGCATTAAACTCGCTGAAAGCCGCGAAAGAAAATTTGGTTAAGGCATATAAAGCCTTGGATAAAAAGGTAAAAGCAGCGGGAAAGTATAAGATTGGGAATTTTTATTTACTGGCTGATGGGGATCTTATGCCGGTCTGGTCGATGGCAGATTCTGAGAATGGTGAAATCGATTTTTTGACCGGCGCAGGCGGCGCTCCCGAGGCGGTATTATCAGCAAGCGCTATGGAAACGATGGGCGGGGAGATGAGCGCGCGTTTTTGCGCTTATGAAGTTTTAAAGGAAGCGGCTAAATCGGAAAAGCCGGAAGATTGGCCGGAAGTGGATGAAGACTGGCATAAATTTACGGCTAAAGAGTTAACAAGGCTCTCGGGCTTTGGTTATGATAGCCCTGAAACAACAGGTAAAGTCCGAAGTTCTCAGGAATTAATCAGCGGTAATGATGTGGTTTTTATCGCCAGCGCGATAAAAGACAGCCCTTGGCTTAAAAATTTAAAAGGTGTTAGTTTTGATGCGGAAACCGGATTAATAACTGTTTATACTCTGCGAGCGACAAAATCCGGAGATATAAGGATATGGCGAATTCGTTATGAAACTCCGGCTCCCGAATTAAAAGCAAAACTGGCTGAGGAAACTGATGCGCTTAAGAAGTCGGAATTACATTATCAGTTAAGTTCGGTTTACGGCCGTGCCAGCCGCCTGGACCTTGCTATAGGTGAAATTAATCAGGCGGTTAGCACAACAGGGCTAAGTCAAGACAATTTAAATAAATACCATGCTGCGATGTATTTTTATGAGGGTAAAAAAGCCTTATTACAGGAAAAAGGACAGGAAATAAGAGCGCTTGAGTTATTTAGAGAAGCTTACAAGATTTATCATAAAGATGAAGTACGCGCCAGAGACTTAATTCTCGAACTTGCGGAATTTATTGGCGATAATTTTGCAAAAGTAAAAGATTATGACCAGGCAGTAGCTTATTATAAGATTGCGGTTAGAATTACTCCGGAAGACCAGCAGTTATTGGCAAAAGTTAGTAAAACCGAAGACTTGGTTAGGCAATCACAACCTAAAAAAGCAAAGTCTAAATCATACAGCCCGTTTCCTGCCGGGGGATTTAAAGATGCTCCCGGTGCGGGATTTCAGGAAGCGTTAACTTATTTACTGATGCAGCGGGATAAGGCGTTTACCAAGGCAGTAGGCGGGACGAATACGGCGGATTTAGTAGCACGTCCTGAGGCGGGGAAATTTGCCGCAATGGGCGGGCATATTTTATATGAGGCATTGAGAAAGAGCGGGCAGGCGGTTACCGCGCGCAATGTTTTGACGTATGCGCAGTTGGAAGGGCATATCCGGGAAGCAATGGCCTCGAATTCCGTACTTTTGATTGAATCAGCGCGTTCACAGTTTGCGGGAACAGCGATTGATGAGAATACGTTGATGAAGTATATAAAAGAGATCGTGGAAAGACTGGGATGCGATATTCCGATCGTGGTGCATGGGGATCATGTGCAGTACACGGAAAATATTTATAAACAGAAAAAGGTTTTGGAACTTGAATACGATAAGAAGCATGGGGACGGGTCTTTTAAGAAAAAATACATAGAAGAAGTGAAAGATGACACAGGTAAAGTGCTTGATACGATAGTGCATTACGAGCTGGTTGATGATCTGGAAGTTCTGCAGGCAGCGCAGGATAACTTAAGAGCCGGGGCAGAAAAGGAACGCAAGGCAATTGCTGCGTTAAATGAGCGGTTGATTAAAGCGGGATTTTCTTCCATAGCTATAGATGCATCGACGATATTTGACGCGATAGCTGGAGAAATAGTTGAGAAACATTATTTGGATAATGGGACAGCCGCGGAAAAGCTGGTTATCGGCCTTGAGCAGTCCGGCAGATTGCCGCTTGAATTCGGGGTTGAGTTTTTGAAATTAGACTCAGACAGTGAAGCCGCTCAGGCGAGATATAAAGGGTTAGCAGAAGAAATAAGATCAAATATGCAGAAACGCGGCAAGAGCGTGAAAGAGATTAATCAGAAGATGGAGGAATTAAGGCTTGCTTTTGGCGCGTTGGTAAGAGAAGCAAGAAATGCCGGTCTTGACGTAGAGGAAGTGTTAAGCGCGTATGATCAGATCATGTATGAGATAGCGCAGGCGACCATAGCCGGAAAGATATCGAATAAGATCAAGGTTAGTGATAATGTAAAGAAGTTGTTATTGCCGACGAGCAATTTGGAAGAGACAAAATATCAATTAGGGAAAATCGATGAGTTATTGAGCCGGTATGCGCCGGAGCTTATTGGAAAGTTTGGTAAAGAAGTAGAGGTAGGCCATGTGGATGCCAAGGTAATTAATCCGGTTACCAAGGAAAGCGAAGCAAAGTTAACGCATCCGATGGCAGTGCGGGTAATGGTGGACGGCCTTAAGGCGGCAGGTCTGGTAACGGATCTTGTGGCAGTGAATAACGGCTCAGGGCACGGCACGCAGTTTGACAAGAAAAATCTTGTACCGATATCGCAGGTAGGCAAGATAAGCCCGTATATATCCAGGGAACAGCAAGGTGAGGCGGCAAAATCCGGAGCATCTCTTGCGCAGCACGGGACATCCGGCAGCGATGATTTAGAATTATATGATTTGTCGAATGCGGGGATAATCAAGTTCAATATTGCGACGATTTACCAGCAGATAGTAGTTAATACGTTATCGTTATTGGATGACGGGTTAAGAGGAGATAAATTAATTGAGAAAGTGATGGTGGATCAGGAGGCATTAAGCAGCGGGCTGCATGAAAGCGCCAGGGAAAAGATGAAAAAGCTGGCGGCTGAAATAGAGAAAGATCCGTCGAAAGCAGAGATTACCGGAGAAGAGAGTTTATTTGAAGAAGTGATGAAGCGGATATACGCGTGGGCGGTATCGAAGAAAAAGTTAAGCGCGAAGTCTGCGAAGGAGCAGATTGGCACGGCATTGGCCAAGGAAGCCAAGAGAACTTTTAAAATTATGGACGGGAAATTATATGATGCAGCTAATCCGCAGGCAACAGGTGAAACGATTGAAAGACAGTCCAATGATTTTAATATTTTAACCGGATATGCGTTTGTAAATCCTGAAACCGCGGGATTTCAGGAAGCGTTAACTTATTTACTGATGCAGCGGGATAAGGCGTTTACCAAGGCAGTAGGCGGGACGAATACGGCGGATTTAGTAGCACGTCCTGAGGCGGGG
>JAHIOQ010000035.1 GCA_018895275.1 Candidatus Omnitrophota bacterium | reverse complement strand
GGTGATTCAGGCGGTACTTCCGGAGGCCAGTCCGGTGGTGATTCAGGCGGAACCTCGGGAGGCCAGTCCGGTGGTGATTCAGGCGGAACCTCGGGAGGCCAGTCCGGAGAAACTTCAGACGATTCTTCCGAAGGCCAAGGTGAAGGCACAGGTGAAGACAGCAGCAGGAAAAGCGAGGCCGGAGATTCAGCCGGAGACAATCTAGATAAATCTTCCGAAGGATCAACAGACGGTGTCCCCGGGAAAAAGCTTGACGAAATAAACAAGAGTACAGGAAGTGCCGGGCTGAAAGATAAGCAATCTGCTAAAGGGCCAGAACATAAACCCGAGTTAAAAAGAAGATGGCTGCCTGATATTATTAAAAGTGTCTTTGAACCTAAAAAAGAGGGTAAAGTGACTTCTTTAAGTTTTATTTTTATTGTTATTGCGTTTGTCTGCCTGGCGGCGTTGGTTAGCGGGGCAGGATATTTATTGATTATGTTGTTCTGGAAACTTGTAAGGGACTTATGGATGCGCTATCTTATTTTCGGAGGGTCGGGATTGACAATCCTTTATATTTACCGTAATCTTCGCTTTGTCTTTTGCCGATCCGGCATTAAATTGGAACTATGGATGAGTCCTAAGGAAATAGGTGAATGTGTTGCTAATTCTTTTTCTTTCATTCGGAAAGAACTCTTTTTAATTACTAATATTTTTAATAAAGTGCGTTACAGCAATCATACGGTGGAAAAAGATGAGATTGTTAAAGCGGTTGTTTCGTATGATGAAATAAGTAAAGAACAGCTGGGAAACGTGCACGGCCTAAAAAGATTTATGCTTTGGCTGTGTATATTTTCATTGCCGAAAATAAACCCCGTTAGAAGAATGCCCCATGTGGGGCATTCTTCTAACGGAGTAAAAAAAGGGGGGTAGTTTATTATGTATGATCTTGTTATCATAGGTGCCGGGCCGGCGGGCTTAACTGCGGCTTTGTACGCGCTCCGTTCGCGTTTAAATGTTCTTTTAACCGACAAAATGCAGCCGGGCGGGTATTTGGGCTTTATAGATAATCTCGAAAACTATCCCGGATTTGCGGAAGGGATTTCCGGCAGGGATTTGATACAGCGGATAATGCAGCAGCTGCAAAAGTACGATCTCAAATTCCAACAAGCTGAAGTTACGAATCTAATTGCCATGGAAAATTCGAGCTGGAAACTGCAAATGCGCAATGATTCGGTTTGTGCAAAAGCAGTGATTATTGCCACCGGCTCAAGCCCGAAAAGTTTAGGCGTGCCCGGAGAGCAGCAGTATATAGGTAAAGGCGTGTCTTATTGCGCGGTATGCGATGCGCCTTTTTTCCGCGATAAGGATGTGGTTGTTGTCGGCGGTGGGAATACGGCGCTTGAAGAGGCGCTTTATTTAACCCGCTTTGCAAAGACCGTAACCGTTGTTCACCGCCGTGATACCTTACGGGCGGACGCGGTGCTGCAGGAAAAGGCACGCAATAACGGGAAAATCCGCTTTGTTTTAAGTTCGGTGTGTACGGCGATAGAAGGTGAACAGGCCGTACAGTGGGTAAAGGTCAAGAATAAGGCTAAAGAATCCGCGGAAGAGATAATTAATTGCCAGGGTGTATTTATTTTTGTCGGAATAGAGCCGCGAACGTCTTTTGTAAGGGAATTATTGCCGTTGAACGATTCCGGGTACATCACAACAAATAACGAACTGGCCTGTTTCGTAAAGGGGATTTTTGCCTGCGGAGACTGCCGGGAGGTTCCCCTGCGGCAGGTTATTACCGCCTGCGCAGACGGGGCCGTCGCGGCTTATTCCGTGAGAAAATATTTGGAAGAACGGGAAAAAAAGTAAGGGGTAAAATGTATACAATTTTCAAAAATAAGAATCCCGTGCTTCGAAAAAAGGCGGCAGCGCTCAAGCGTATTACGAATAAAGAACTGATGCTTATGGATGAGATGCTGAAGATCATGTACCGTGACAAAGGTATCGGCTTGGCAGCGCCACAGGTAGGGATTTCAAAACAGATTATCGTTATCGATATTGGAGAGGGGCCGCTGAAATTATTTAATCCCCGGATTATTCGAAAAAAAGGCGAAATGGTTTCATTACCGGAAAGATGTCTTAGCCTGCCGGGTCTTAGCGTTAAGGTGAAGCGGCCGAAAAAGGTGCTTGTGGAAGCATGTACTGTTTCCGGTGAAAAGATACTTATTGAAGCAGAGGACTTGTTGGCAAGAGTGCTGCAGCATGAGATAGACCACCTGCACGGCAGGTTGATTATCGACTATTTGCCGTGGTATAGGCGGCGTTTGTTATTGAAATAGTTTACATTTTAAAATTTTTGTGTTATAATAATTAAAATGAAAGGAGGTGAAGATATGACGAGTGTAAAAAGCGAAAAGGAAGATCTGATCAGTGATTTTAAGCAGCATCCTAAGGATACGGGTTCGGCAAGCGTTCAGATTGCCTTGCTTACGACGAGAATTAACGGCTTGACCGAGCACCTGAAGGCGCATAAAAAGGACTTTAGTTCCCGCGTAGGGCTACTGCAGCTGGTCTCCAAGCGGAGGCGCTTATTGGATTATTTAAAAAGAGAAGATATGAAAACATATAAAGAGATATTGGAAAAACTTAATTTGAGAAAGTAGAGAGAGATGTTACAAAAAATAGAAATAAAATTTGGGAAAGAGACACTGATTTTTGAAACAGGCAAACTGGCTAAACAGGCGAATTCCGCGGTTACCGTGCAGTGCGGGGGAACCGTGGTTTTAGTCGCTACCGTAATGGCAAAGGAAGCGAAGAAAGATATTGATTTCTTGCCGCTAACAGTGGAATACAAAGAAAAAACCTATGCGGCGGGCAGAATACCGGGAGGCTTTTTCAAACGTGAGGGCCGGCCCTCGGAAAAAGAAATACTTACGGCGAGACTGATTGACCGCCCGATTCGGCCTTTGTTTCCGCAGGGATTTTATAATGAAGTGCAAATTATGGCCATCGTGCTTTCCAGTGATGGGAAGAACGATCCGGATGTGCTTTCGATGTTGGGCGCTTCTTGCGCGCTGATGATTTCAGACATTCCGTTTCTAGGGCCGATGGGAGCTGTGAAAATCGGCAGGATTAATAATGAATTTATTATTAATCCTACGTATGAAGAACTGGAACAGAGTTCTATCGAACTTGTTTTGGCCGGTACGAGGAATGGCATTAATATGATCGAATCGGGCTGTAAACAGGTTAGTGAAGAGCTTATAGTTGAGGCAATGAAATTCGGATACGAATATATTTTGCCGCTTATTGAATTGCAAGAGAGCTTTGCCGCGAAAGCAGGCAAAGAAAAAGCAAATATTATCTTAAAGAAACTGCCGGAAGAATTATGCGCTAAAGTAAAAGAATTGTCGATAGCTAAATTAACGGAAGTTTATAAGATCGGTTCGAAAGAACAAAGGGAAGAAGAGTTGCAATTAATAGCTAAAAACATAGTCGAAACTTTGATAACTCCCGATTCTCCGTATTCCGAAAGTGATGTTAAAGCGGCATTGGTTAAGGTCGAGAAAGAGCAAGTGCGTAAAATAATCCTGGAAACCAAAACACGGGTTGACGGGCGTAATTATACGCAGATACGGCTGATAAGCGCGGAAGTAGGGCTTTTGCCGCGTACGCATGGTTCAGCTTTATTTACGCGCGGGCAGACCCAAAGCCTGTCGGTCGCGACTTTGGGAACAAGTTCCGATGAACAGATAATCGATGCTTTAGAAGGAGAATCGTTTAAAAATTTTATGCTCCACTATAATTTCCCTTCATTCAGTGTTGGGGAGGTAAGGCCTATTCGCGGCCCGGGCAGAAGAGAAATTGGACACGGGGCATTAGCGGAACGCGCATTACTGGCGGTAATGCCCTCAAAAGAGAAGTTTCCTTATACCGTGCGGCTTGTTTCCGAAGTCCTGGAATCAAACGGGTCTTCGAGCATGGCTACTGTATGCGCGGGGACACTTGCTCTGATGGATGCGGGAGTACCGATTACTGCACCGGTAACCGGAATTGCCATGGGGTTGCTGAAAGAGGAAAAAGAGACCGTAATCCTTACGGATATCTTAGGCCTTGAGGATCATTTCGGCGATATGGATTTTAAAGTGACCGGAACAAAAGAGGGTATCACGGCAATACAGT
Organism: Candidatus Omnitrophota bacterium; assembly: GCA_018895275.1. Classification (GTDB taxonomy): domain Bacteria; phylum Omnitrophota; class Gorgyraeia; order B26-G9; family B26-G9; genus JAHIOQ01. The sequence goes on along the minus strand of JAHIOQ010000035.1, from coordinate 5,326 downwards.
TGGATTTAAAGATTGACGGTATAGAGCTTGATGTCCTGGAAAAGGCCTTAAAGCAGGCAAAGGATGCGCGGCTTTTTATTTTAGGCGAAATAATGAAAGTCATTGATAAACCGCGGCCGGAACTTTCACTATATGCCCCGCGGATTACGGTGCTTAAGATCCCTACGGATAAAATCCGTGATTTGATCGGCCCGGGAGGGAAGATGATCAAGAAGATTACCAGCGAAACCGGCGTAAAAATTGATATTGAAGACGATGGAACGGTTTTCGTTGCCTCCACGGATGCTCAGGCGTCAAAGAAAGCGATTGACATTATCAATTCACTGACGGCGGAAGTTGAGGCGGGAAAGATATATACCGGTAAGATAACGAGAATAATGAATTTCGGCGCTTTTTGCGAGATATTACCGCAGAAGGAGGGCTTAATTCATATCTCGGAACTGGCTCAAGGGTTTGTCAAAAATGTGGAAGACGTGGTGAAAATTGGAGATGTAGTAACCGTAAAAGTGATTGAAATTGACTCTATGAACAGAATAAATCTGAGTATTAAGCAAGCCGCGGCGCCTTTATCTGCTTCAGAATAAGATATAAATGGATAAAGTTAGAATAAAAATTAAAAAAAAGGAAACATGCGCTGATTTGCCGCTACCGGAATATATGAGCAGCGGCTCCAGCGGCATGGACCTCTATGCCGCTGTTGATGAAGCAACAGTGATTGAGCCCGGACATATTAAAATGGTCTCTGCCGGTATTTACATCAGTCTGCCGGAAGGGTACGAGGCGCAGATACGGCCGCGCAGCGGCCTGGCAATCAAACATGGCATAGGTATCGTGAATAGCCCCGGCACGATAGATGCGGATTACCGTGGGTTAATTAATATTATTCTAATCAATTTTGGAAATGCTCCGTATGAAATAAAGCGTGGTACGCGTATTGCGCAAATGGTTATCAATAAAGTGACCCGGGCGGAATTTGAGGTTGTCGATGACCTTGAGAGAACAATTCGCAATACCGGTGGTTTTGGCCATACGGGAGTGTAACATATGAGTGATAAACAGGTAAGGATAATATGGTCGATTATCCTGTTGGGGATTTGCGCATTTTTAGTTATTAGTTTTGCTACCTATTCCCCTGATGATATTCCTTTCAATACCTCCAACCCGCATGCTCAAGCGAAAAACTTTAGCGGCGCGGTAGGCGCTTATCTTGTCTGGTACTTGCTGTTCTGCGCCGGATGGGGTGCTTATTTTCTGCCGTTTCTGTTTTGCCTATGGGCGGTCGGCAAGATTATTGGAAGGGAAACTCAGAATTTTTACACGAAATTTTTCGGGGTTCTTTTTGTTATCTGGTCGTTTTCCGCGATGATGAGTACGCTTTCATCATCCTACAACGTAAGCCGGATGACAAACGGAGGGGTAATCGGTTTCTCCACCTCGCTTATTCTTACGCGGTATTTTGGTGAAGTAGGGTCGATGATTATCCTCGGGACCATTTTTGCTTTATCGCTTCTTTTGGCTACAGAATTTCTTATTTTGCCGCTAATCATGAAATTTTCTTTAAGCCTGTTTGCGCTTTTAAAAGGGATAAGACTGCCGGCGAGGGTACAGGATGAAACTGCCCCACCGCGTTCTTCCCGTATGCGGGTAAAAAAGTTTTCGGCAAAGAAAGAAAAGGCAAAAATACCATTTTTTGCCGAAGATGAAGATTACTTACCGGAAAAAGAATCCGCGCCGCGTTCTTTCCTTAAGCCTAAAATAGTAATCAAAAAAGTTAAACAGCCTAACCCGAAACCGCAAAATCAGCGGACGGCTCCGCTAAAATTCGTTGGTGATTATAAGCTGCCCCACTTGGATCTATTGACAACGCCGCCGCCATTAGAAGATCGTATTATGAAAGACGACCTGGAAGGCAATTCCAAGATTCTGGAAGAAACGCTGCGGGACTTTAATATCGAGGTCAAGGTTGTCGAGGTAGAGCAGGGACCGGTGATAACCCGCTATGAATTACAGCCGGCGCCGGGAGTAAAAATAACCCAGATTATGAATCTAAGCGATGATATCGCGCTTAATTTAAAGGCGCCGAGCGTACATATCGTCGCGCCTATTCCGGGAAAAGGGACAGTAGGAATCGACGTGCCGAATATGAAAGCAGCCATGGTTTATTTAAAGGAACTGCTGGAAACTCACGAGTTTCAGGTGGCCGCCTCCAAATTAACGCTTGCCTTAGGTAAAGATATTTCGGGTGCGCCGTTGATCGCCGACCTTGCGGATATGCCGCATCTTTTGATTGCGGGCACGACAGGCGCGGGAAAAACCGTTTGCGTAAATACCCTGATTATAAGCCTGCTTTTTCAGGCAAGCCCGGAAGAAGTAAAACTGATTTTGGTTGACCCGAAGATGGTGGAAATGGCGATGTATAACGGCCTGCCGCATCTTATCTGCCCGGTAGTAACCGATGTTAAGAAAGCGGCGACCGCTTTAGAATGGGCAGTTAGTGAGATGGAGGACCGTTACAAACTTCTGGCCAAGGTTGGCGCGCGAAATATTGTCGGTTTTAACCATAAAATTAATGAGGGATTGAAGGAAATCACCGATGGTGAGATTAAGATTCCTCTGGAGTTTATGCCTTATATCGTAATCATTATCGATGAGCTGGCGGATCTGATGCTCCAGGCGCCGAAGGAGGTTGAAGGGTCTATTACGCGGCTTGCGCAGCTGTCCAGGGCCGTAGGCATACATTTAATATTAGCGACACAAAGGCCTTCGGTTAACGTTATTACCGGAGTAATAAAGGCTAATTTCCCGGCAAGAATTTCTTTTCGGGTTGCCAGTAAAATCGATTCCCGTACGGTGCTGGATATGAACGGCGCGGATAAATTGCTGGGAAAAGGGGATATGCTTTTCCTGAAACCGGGCAATTTTAAACTGCTGCGGGCGCAATCCGGCCTGGTTAGCGATAAAGAGATAGAAAATGTCGTGAATTTTGTTAAACAGCAGCGTCCGGCGGTTTACAGTGAAAACATTTTAAAAGAGCAGGATAAATTTTTTAACTACAAAAATAGAGATAAAAAAGACGAAATGTTTGAAGAAGCGGCCAGGCTGGTAATAAATACAAAACAGGCATCGGTATCTATGCTGCAGCGCAGGCTGCGTCTGGGATATTCCCGCGCGGCCAGGCTGATTGATATGATGGAAGATGAAGGTATTGTCGGTGAATACCGCGGTTCAAAAGCACGCGAAATTTTGGTGAATAGTTGGGAAGATGTTTCTCTATCCCGGCAGGATGATGCCGAATAATTATTTTGTTTTTACCTTCAGTTTTCCCCTCAACGCAAAATAATACTCAAAAATGAAAATAAACCTGATAAGCCTGGGTTGTTCGAAAAATTTGGTCGACGCGGAAGTCATGCTCGGACTGCTTAACCGTGCGGGGTTCAGCATTACCGATGAATTGGATGAAGCGGATATCGTAATTGTCAATACATGCGCTTTTATAAAAGACGCAAAAGAAGAAGCGATAGATGTTATCCTGGAGGTTTTGGAGCTTAAAAAAAAGGGAAGATTAAAAAAGGTTATTGTAACGGGGTGCCTTACGCAGAGGTATCAAAAAGAGCTTCCCGGGCTGCTGCAGGAAGTCGACGGTTTTATCGGCCCCGGCGACTTGGATAAAATCGTCGCGCTTCTGCGTTCAATTTTAAAAGATTCACGTCAGAACTTTTTTTCCGGGAAGAAGCACTTTTTGTATAAACATCATACTCCCCGCATAAGCCTTACGCCGAGGCATTATGCCTATATGAAGATTGCCGACGGGTGTAATAATTGCTGCAGTTATTGCGTTATTCCGCAGATTCGCGGTAACTACGAGTCGCGTCCAATGGAATCGATCGTAAAAGAAGCGCGCCTGCTCGCGGACAAGGGGGTCAAGGAGATTAACCTGATCAGCCAGGATTCCTCTTTTTACGGTACGGATATCTACCGCCGGCGTTCCCTGGATGTATTGCTGAAAAAACTAACCGGGATTAAACAGCTGCATTGGATAAGGGTTCTTTATACGCATCCTTTACATATAGACCGCTCTTTGCTTGAGGTTATCGCCGCCGAGCCGAAAATCTGCAAGTATATTGATTTGCCTATTCAGCATATTAATGATAAAATACTTAAGCTTATGTGCCGCAAGGTTAATAAGCATAATATTAAAAACCTTATTGATATGATTCGCGAGATTATCCCGGGGGTGGCCTTACGAACAACTCTGATTGTTGGTTTTCCGCAGGAGACGCCGCGTCGTTTCCAGGAGCTTTATGAGTTTGTGCGGGAAACCGGGTTTGAGCGCCTGGGGGTTTTTAAGTATTCGCCGGAAGAAAATACGTCCGCGGCAAAACTGAAACAGCGCATTCCGGAACGGGTCAAGGAAAGACGGGTTAAGGATATCATGCTGCTGCAGCAGAAAATAGTTGAACGTAAGCACCGGGCAATGGTCGGCTCTAAAGCAGAGGTGTTGATTGATAAGGTGCTGGATAAGAATACTGCTTGCGGCCGTACCCAATTTGACGCGCCGGAGGTCGATGGCCTGGTCTATGTTTCCGGCAGGGGAATAAAACAAGGCGATTTAATAAACGTGATGATTTCGGAAAATTTGCATTATGACTTAATGGGGAGAAAAATATGAATTTACCGAACCGTTTAACCGTGCTGCGTATCGTTCTGAGTTTTATATTCATGTTTTTGCTCTTTTCCGAGGGAGTGTTGTCAAAAGTAATCGCATTATGCCTGTTCATCATCGCCTGTATCACGGATTTTTATGACGGTTATATCGCCAGAAAATATAATTTGATTACCGATTTGGGCAAGCTGCTGGACCCTATAGCGGATAAGATTCTTGTCCTGGCGGCTTTTTTGGCATTCGTGGAGATGGGGATAATTCCCGCCTGGATGGTTGTGGTAATAATTTTCCGGGAACTTTTAATCACGGGAATAAGGGTTTTATCTGCCAACAAGGGAAAGATTCTGGCGGCATCCCTGGCGGGAAAACATAAAACAGTTTCGCAGATGGTGTCTATTTTTGTGATTTTAGGCTTTATTGTCCTGAAGGAGTCCGGAACGACTATTTTTTCTTTTTGGAATAATAGTTTTGAGTTTTGGAAGGAGATAATAATCGGTATTTTTATGTATATAACCGTTGCGTTAACCTTGATTTCCGGTATTTCTTACATGATAAAAAACAAAAACGTATTCTGGAATGCAAAATCTGATTAAAATCTTGTCCACGGCCTGTTTTATTGGCTATATGCCTTTGATGCCGGGAACCTATGCCAGCGCGCTAGGG
>JAHIOQ010000001.1 GCA_018895275.1 Candidatus Omnitrophota bacterium | reverse complement strand
TACGCTCAAGGAGCTCACTGCCGGAATTGATAAGGACAGGGATATGGTGCTGATGAGTTTGGGCTGGCTGGCACGTGAAGGGCATGTGATGGTTGAAAGAACCGATGATCACCGGATTTCCTTGCGCAACTAATACAAACACATTAAATGCGTTTGTATTAGAAGTTATGAATGATGATATGGGAAAGTGAGCTGGTGTGACAAAAGATGATTATATAGTTGTATTGATTACCGCCTCCTCCCCGGAAGAGGCGCGGAAAATATCGCAGGAGCTCATCGCGCACAAAGTAGCCGCTTGTATTAACAGCGCTCCGGTACATTCCGTGTTCCGCTGGAAAGGTAAAACCGAGCGGGCCAAAGAAACATTACTTATTGTTAAATCCCGCATGGCTTTGTTCGAACAACTGGAAGCAGTTGTAAAACGCAATCATAGTTACGAGGTCCCGGAGATTATTGCCTTGCCGATTGTTGCCGGCAGCAGCGAATATCTGAAATGGGTTAAGGAAACGACTGAGCAGTGAAGGTTTGTGATAAGGAAATAAAAACAAAAGCCGGATGAAAATTCCGGCTTTTGTTTTTATTTTGGTTTTATTTGCAGTTTGTGAGAGCGGGAGTTTATGTTATAATAGGCGTTATGAACAGAGAACAAAGTTCTCTAACGGGGTTTACTTTATTAGAGCTTTTGGTCGGCATTACGATATTTGCCATTGTTATCGGCGGCGTATACAGCAGCCTTTATTTAGGGGTTAAAACATGGAGACAGGAAGAGAGCCTGGATGAGAGCTATGAGCAGGCTTTTGCCAGCCTGGATTTGTTGGCCCGGCGTTTGCGCTGCGTGTTTATGAATCCCCTTAATGCGGATATTAAATTCAGCGGCAGCAGTGAAAGCGTAGATTTTTTTTCCGTTAATCGAGAAGGGGATATTGAAAACGTGGTTTTCTATACGCAAGAGAATGAGGGGGGGGAGAGTTTTTCCCTTTTTCAGAAAAGAATAAGGTATCTTGACCTTAAGGGTGAGGCGGCAGCGGTCTTGGAGTGCATCAACAAAAATGTAAAACAGTTTGCCTTGAGCTATTTCAATGCCCGCGAGCAGAAGTGGTATGATGCTTGGCCGGAAGATTTGGGCCTGCCGAATGAAGTCAAAATCGAAATCAGTTTTGCCGATAAGTACGCTAAGGAGGCAGGGCGCGATATGACAAAATACGTAAATATTTCGTTGGCGAATACAATAGACTTTTCCGGCGATGAAGCGCTATAATAACACTAAACAGGGTTTTGTCTTAGTTGTTGTTTTGTGGATAATATTCTTTTTATCGGTTAGTGTGCTTACGCTCAGTGTTAAGAACAGGATGAATGTCAGGCTTAGCAGCTTTAATAATGAGGCGCTGCGTGTTTTGTACCTGGCGAAGGAAGGGGTAAACCGCGTAATTGTAATGCTCGCGGAGGATGATTCCGCGTACGACGCGTTCAGCGACGCGTGGGCGCAGAGGTTTACGCTGGAAACGGATGCGGGTGTTGCCGTATGTGAAGTAACCGACGAAGACAGGTTTTTTAATGTGAATACGTTACCCCCGGAAATACTGGAGAATCTGAAAACGATTTTTCCGCAGCTTACCGCGGAAGAAATTGAATCGCTCGGCAAGGCAAAGCCTTTCAACGTGACAAAAGAAATATTGGATGCTACGGGTATGGACCCGCAGTTGTTTTACGGCGATACGCAAAACGGAAAGCCGGGGATAAACGATATGTTTACCGTATTTTCCGACGGTAAACTGAATATTAATACCGCTTCGGCGGATGTGCTGAGGTTGATTCCGGAAATGACCGAAGCTGCGGCGCAGACAATAGTCGATCACCGTAACAGCGCGCCGTTTGAAAAGAACGAAACGCTTTCGCAGGAGCTTTCGCTGCTGGGGCTGACAGCGCCTCAGGTAAGTTCATTGGTGAAAATATGCAAAGTCGATTCTTCCGCGTTTCGTGTCGTGTCGCGGGCGGATTCGCGGCGTAAGGCGGTATCCCGGACAATTGAAACGGTATTGAAAAGGAAGGCAAAGGCATTTTCCGTACTATTTGCAAAGGAGAATTAGGCAGTGCTCAAAACTATTTTTTACGCGACAAAACAAAAAGTACGCGTGGCGCAGTTCTCTCTTTCTAAGGGCTCATGTAAACTGCTTAAAGAGAAAATATTGAAAGTTGAAGGCGGCGCTTTTTCTCCGGCGTTGCTGAAAATTATTATGCACAAGGAGCGTTTAACCGGCGCCGCTTATGTAAGCTGCCTTTTTCGCTATCAGGTCGGCTTGCGTTTTTTTCTTTTCCCTTCGCGTGATCCGCAGGAGATTTCCCGCATGGTTGAGTACGAGGCAGCGGAAATCCTTCCGCTTAAAACGGAAGAAACGACAACCCGCTGGCGCATATTGAACACGCAGAAGTCCGGATATTCGCAGGCGCTGGTTATCGTCGCGCATAATGAGGAAATATCCAGAGTCGTTACGCGTTACCAGGAAGCGGGGCTTGAAATAGATACGCTGACTTTGAGCAGCCTGGCGATTTTCAACAGTGCGAAAAAAGTTTTCGCGGAAAAGAAAAAAGGCGCGATGACGTCTAATGTCATGGTGATTTACATTGAAGATGAAATCGTGGAAATTATCGTTATTAAAAAAGGCGTGCTTGAGTTCAGCCGCGGGTTTCTTATCCATGACCCGAAAAATCTATCCCAGGTGCTTGTGAGCGAAATACGCCATAGTATCGACGTGTTTTTTAATGAATCGAAAGAAAGACACCTGGAGCGGATTCTTATCAGCACGCATGGGGTGGACATCAATGAGGTTGTTGATAAGCTTGAAGGGCTTTTTGATATACCTGTGGCAGTGGAAAAAAACATTAATCTCGCCTGCGGTTTAGCCTTGACCGAGATGAAGGATATGAATTTATTGAGTAATGATTTTATCGCGGCAAAGGCGTTCAAAAAGATGAAAAAGAGCCTGTTGGTTACTGTTTTGCTTTTTTTTCTGAACATAGCGCTGCTTGCCGGCGTGTGCGCGGTTGTGTTCAATAATAAGAAGGTTTACCTGGATGAGTTGCAGAAGCAGGTGACGCAATCGAAGCCTCAGGCGCAGGCGATACAGAATAAACTTATCAAGTTGCAGATGGTTCGAAAACAGTTAAGTTCCCAGACGCTTATTCTCGATGCGTTGAGTGATCTGGTAAATGTTATGCCTGCTTCCGTTAATCTGAATACTCTTTCTCTGAACGAGGAAGGGGTTTTGGTGGTACGCGGGCAGTCAAAGACCTTGCAGGATGTGCTGGATTTTGTCGCGGCAATCGAAAAATCGGCATATTTTAAAAACAGCCGTCTTAATTATTCCAGCCGCAGAAAGATTAAGGAAGAAGAGCGTATAGATTTCGAAATACAGGCGCGGCTGAACGAAGCAGCGCTGGAAACGATGTGATGTAAAGAGATAGCGCGGGGATTAGGTGAAAAATTATGCCGGCGCCTTTTTTATCCCTCTACGCATCTGCAGGCAGGGAAGCAGAGAAGAAGATGAAAATTGATACATTGAAAAAAACAAATAATATGATTTAAAAAATAAACATATTCTTTGTGAACTCCGTGGCTCTGTAGTTAAGTATTTGACAGAATTCTAACCAACCGATGGATAAATATATGCGTATTGCTACGGGAGAGTTTAAAGGCAGGATATTAAAGATGCCGAAATCAAAACTGGTGCGGCCGACGCGGGAAATGGTCAGAAAGGCGATCTTTGATGTGCTGGGCGATTTTATTGCCGGCAAAGAGGTGCTGGATTTATTTAGCGGCAGCGGCGCCTTGGGGTTTGAGGCTTTAAGCTGCGGCGCGAAATGCGTGACGTTTGTGGAAAAGATGTTTGCCTGCCAAAAGGTCATCAGGGAAAACATGCTTATGCTTAAGCTGGAGCCGAGATGCCGGATAATCGGCCGTGATGCATTTTCCGTTTTACCGGAATTGGCTAAACAGAACATGTCATGCAAAGTTATTTTTGCCGATCCTCCTTACGCTGGAGAATTGGCAAAAAAATGCTTGCTCGAAATAAGCAACTGTGATATAATACGTCCGCCTGAAATGGTTATTATAGAACACTGCAAAGACGATGAGTTGCCTGACTCATGCAATATATTAACGCGCTGGCAATTAAAAAAATATGGGGATACTTTTGTGTCTTTTTATACCCCGGACTAGTTTAATTAAGGATGAGTTGCAGGTTTAAATACACGGGACAACGGCAGAGGTGGGTTATGGCTAAAAAACGGGCGGTATATCCGGGGACATTTGATCCGGTAACGTATGGTCATATTGATTTAATAAACCGGGCGCGAAAAATATTTGATGAAGTTATCGTTGCCGTTGCCGATAACGCCGTAAAAAATCCGCTTTTTACCAAAGATGAGCGGATTGACATGTTGAAGCAGTCGACGCGCGGGCTAAAAGGCGTTACGGTGGAAGGCTTTGACGAACTCATGGTCGATTATGTGCAGCGCAAAAATATAAATGTGGTTATCCGCGGATTGCGCATGCTTTCTGATTTTGAATATGAGTTTCAGATGGCACTGACAAACCGCAAACTCAACGACAATATTGAAATTATTTTTATGATGCCGAAGGAGTCATATTCGTTCGTGTCGAGTAAATTGATAAAAGAAGTGGCATTGTGGGGAGCGAATCTTTCCCAGTTCGTGCCGCCGTTTGTAGAAACAAAATTAAGAAAAGCTTTTAAAAAATAAACCGGTAGATATTTTAGTTATTCGGAGGAGTAATGGATATTGTTGGTATTTTACGGCAAAGGGCGCGCCGTGCGCAGAGAGCTATTGTTCTGCCGGAGGCGGATGATGAGCGCATTTTGAAGGCGACAAAAATTATTGTTGACGAACAGTTAGCGCGGATTATTCTTTTGTCCGCGCCGGAGGCGGTGGTGCAGAAAGCAGGGCAAATCGGCTTGGACCTGAATAAAATAACGCTGATTAATCCTTTGCAAAGCCCTGAACGCAGCCGTTTCGCGCAGGAGTTTTATGAATTGCGCAAACATAAAGGCGTTACTCCGGAAGAAGCCGGGACGCAGATGGCAAATTACGTTAACTTTGCGGCGATGATGGTGCGGAATAATCTTGCCGACGGTTTTGTCGCCGGCGCGGCCACGACTACGGCCGATGTAGCCAAGGCGGCGATTTATGGTATCGGTTTCGGAGAAAGGATAACCACGATATCCAGTTGTTTTCTTGTCACGGTCCCGGATTGTGCTTATGGCGCGAACGGGACGTTTGTTTTTGCCGACTGCGGTATCATCCCGGATCCTTCGCCGTCTCAACTGGCGAATATTGCCGCTTCCGCGTCGGAGCTTTTCCGGCTTTTGGTGGAAGAAGAACCGCTTGTTGCGCTTTTAAGTTTTTCCACGAAAGGCAGTGCCAGCCATGAAATGGTGGATAAGATTGTCCGTGCCAGGGAGATTATTGAAAAGAAATATCCGGAATTAACGGTGGACGGAGAGTTGCAGCTTGATGCGGCGATAGTCCCGGAGGTAGCGCGGATAAAGGCGCCGGAAAGTAAAGTTGCCGGAGCGGCGAATGTGCTTATTTTTCCGGACCTTAATGCGGGCAATATCGCTTATAAACTGGTGCAGCGTCTGGCAAAGGCAGAGGTTATCGGTCCGATGATGAATGGTTTGAAAAAACCGTGCAGCGACTTGTCGCGGGGCTGCACGGTTGATGAAGTGGTCAATGCCGTATGTACGACCGCGATTCGGGTTACTAAATGAATCTCCCCGCAGCTTTCTGCGGGGAGATTCATACACGGATTCGCAAAAGGCGAATCCGACCAGTTGACAATTGTAACTGAGGCGGGAAATGGGGTTTCCCCATTTCCCGAGGCAAAAGACGCCATTCTGGCGGATTTTGTTAAGCGGAGATTTTTCCTTGCAGAAAGTAATAGAACAAAGAATGAATATTCTGGTTGTTAATTGCGGCAGTTCATCGATTAAATACCAGCTTTTTCAGATGGGGAAAGCAGTTTCTTTAGTCAGCGGCATTGCTGAAAAAATAGGCATGGATGATTCTTATATTGTTCATCAAAAGGATAAGAATACGCATAAGATTAAGCTTGCCCTGCCGGATTATTTTTCGGCTATAGAAAAGATCGCCGGCCTGCTTACGGACGCGCAGTGGGGAGCGCTCAGCGATAAGCGGGAAATAAACGCGATCGGGCACCGCGTGGTGCACGGCGGCGAGGAATTTAAGTCCTCGGTAGTCATAGATGAGAAGGTGCTCGACCGGATAAAGTTTTACAGCAAGCTGGCACCACTGCATAATCCGCCGGCCTATAACGGGATTAAGGCGACGATGAAAATATTTCCGCAGAGCAGGCAGGTGGCGGTTTTTGATACGGCGTTTCATCAGACGATGCCGGAATATGCGTTTATGTACGGACTGCCGTATAAGCTTTATACGAAGTACTGTATAAGGCGGTATGGTTTTCACGGAACAAGCCATCGCTATGTTGCCGGCGCGGCAGCGGAAATCCTCGGTAAACCGCTGCAGAAATTAAAGCTTATTACCTGCCATTTGGGCAACGGGTGCAGTATTACCGCGGTTGAGTATGGCAAATCGGTTGATACGAGCATGGGGTTTACTCCCCTGGAAGGGTTGTTGATGGGAACCCGCTGCGGAGATATTGATCCGGCATTGGTCGGATATATCGCGGAAAAAGAAAAGCTGACCATCAAACAGGTTACGGAGTTGATGAACCGCAAAAGCGGCCTCCTGGGGCTTTCCGGGGTAAGTAATGATATGCGTGATTTGATGCGCTGTGCCGAGGAAGGCAATGCGCGCGCTCAGTTAGCGATTGATGTTTTCGTTTACAGAGTAAAGAAATATATCGGCGCGTATATCGCGGCGATGAACGGCGCAGACGCGATTATTCTTACCGCGGGAATCGGAGAAAACGTGGTCGTGTTTAAAAAACGGCTGACAAAAGAATTGAGCAATGTTCTGCGTGATGAAATCAAGATTCTTACGATTCATACGGAAGAAGAGCGTTTGATTGCGATTGATACCTTTGAGATTGTAAAGGATGCGGATGAAGGTAGTCGTAAATGAAATACCGCGGCACGGCCTTTTGCTGGAAGAAACCGGTACGGGAGAGTCTCTGGACATAGAACGGGACGATATAAATTTCAGTCAGCCGGTAGTTATAAAAGCCGCGGTTTCCCGTGAATATGATCATGTAAAGATCGAACTTAATGTGTCCAGCCGGATAAAATTTGCTTGCGCGCGCTGCCTGGAAAGATGGACGAAGCCGATAGATAAGAAGATAGAACTGGTTGAGCCGGTTGCGCAGCAAACGGAGATTGATTTAACGCAGATTGTGCGTGAGGAAGTAATTCTTGATTATCCGGCAAGGATGTTATGCCGGGATGATTGTAAGGGTTTATGCCCGGTATGCGGTACGAATTTAAACAAGCATGAATGCGGGTGCAAGGGAATGGATGCGCCCGGCAGGAGAATTAATCTGAATATGTAAATTAAGGAGGAATACAATGGCTCATCCAAAACGGAAACATTCGAAGACGAGGCGGGATAAAAGCCGTACGCATCAAAAATTAGAGCAGCCGGCGATCTCTCTTTGCCCCAGCTGCAAACAACCGAAATCGCCGCATCGCATCTGCCCGCATTGCGGTATGTATAAAGAAAAGAAATATGTTGAGATAAAAGAGAAAAAGCCGAAAAAATAATTTTTTATTCCAACAATAAAGAGGATTTTGATGAGAATAGCGGTCGATGCAATGGGAGGCGATCACGCCCCTGATGTTGTGGTGCACGGTGTTCTGCTGGCTGCAAGCGAGATTAAAGAAGAAATCATTTTGGTCGGGCCGAAAGATATAATCGAATCCAAACTTTCCGCAGCGAAAAATGTTCCGCCGAATATATCTATTATAAATGCCACGGAGTTTATCGCTATGGATGAATCACCGGCGGTGAGCGTGCGGCGCAAAAAGGACTCATCTATAAATGTGGCGGTTAAAATGGTCAAGGAAAAAAAGGCGGATGCTATTGTTTCCGCCGGCAATACGGGAGCGGTGGTTTGTGCGGCAAGCTTATTCTTGAAAAATCTGCCGGGGATTGACCGTCCGGGGATAAGTGTTTTCCTGCCGACGCTTAAAGGAGTTGTCCAGGTTATCGACATGGGCGCGAATATTGACGCCAAGCCGGAACACCTCATGCACTACGGGCTCATGGGCAGTATATACAGCAGTTTCGTCCTGAATAAAGAAAATCCCCGGGTCGGACTGCTGAATATCGGCGAAGAGGAAACAAAAGGCCCGGAGTTTGTTAAAGAAACGTTTAAGCTTCTGGAGATGAACAAGAATATTAATTTTATCGGTAATGTGGAAGGCCGCGATATTTATACCGGAGAGTGCGACGTTATTGTCTGTGACGGTTTTCTCGGAAACGTTGTGCTTAAGGTGTCTGAGGGGCTTGCCGATGCAATTAAAGAAATGCTCAGGCGCAAGCTTTCTTCCAATCTTATTACCCGTTTCGGGGCCTTCTTAAGCGCTCCGGCGTTTAAGGCGCTTAAAAAAGAGATAGATTACGCGGAATACGGCGGCGCGCCGCTTTTGGGAATAGACGGCGTTTGTATTATTGCCCATGGGGGGTCTTCGGCAAACGCGATAAAGAATGCTATTCGTGTTGCGCGCGAGTCGCTGCTGCAGAATGTCAACCAGCATATCGTTGAGGCGATTGCCAACGAAAAAGTTTAAAGAGGTAAATATAAGTATGAAAAGAAGCGCATTGATTTTTCCCGGACAGGGGGCGCAATATGTCGGTATGGGCAAAGAGTTGTGCGCGGAATCGGCAGTTGCCCGCGCTGTTTTTGAGCGGGCCAATGCGGAACTGGGGTTTGATTTGGCAGCGATATGTTTTGAAGGCCCTGCGCAGCAGTTTACGCAGAGTGCGGTTTGCCAGCCGGCGATATTGACGTTAAGTATTGCCGCCTATTCGGTTTTAAAGAATGAGTTTGCGGAATTATTAGGGGCATTGTCTGCCTGCGCCGGGCTGAGCTTAGGGGAATATTCGGCGTTGGTTGCCTGCGGCAGCCTTTGTTTTGAAGATGCCGTGCGGCTTGTGCACAAACGCGGGCAGTTTATGGATGAGGCCTCTGCGGAAAATCCGGGCACCATGGCCTGTATTCTCGGGCTTGACCTGGAAAAGGCGGAGTCGGTTTGTGCAGACACCGCAGCAGAGATAGCCAATCTTAATTGCCCGGGGCAGATTGTTATTTCCGGAACGCATGATTCTATTGCGAAGGCCTCGGAATTGGCACAAAAGGCCGGGGCAAAGAGGGTTATCCCGCTTGATGTGAGCGGGCCGTTTCATTCATCATTAATGCTTCCTGCCGCGGAAAAGTTGAGCATGGAACTGGAGAAGGTGACGCTGCAAAAACCGGTAATACCGTTTATCCCGAACGTTACCGCGGACTTTTTGGATGATGAGAAACTTATTAAAGAGTTGTTGACAAAGCAGGTTTCCCATACTACTTACTGGGAAAAGAGTATAATTAATATGAAAGACAGTGGTATTGAACTATTTTACGAGCTGGGTCCGGGAAAGGTCTTGCGCGGGTTATTACAGCGTATTGATCTCAACCTGCAGGTTGTCAACCTGGAAAAAAGTGCGGATTTTTTAGGCTTAAGAGAGAAAGTGGAGGAGACGGCATGAGATTGAAGGATAAAGTCTCGGTAATAACCGGCGGCGGCCGCGGTATCGGCAAAGAAATTGCCAAGGCATTGGCGGCGGAGGGTTCGCATTGCGTGCTCTGCGATTTAAATGAGCAGGAACTCAATTCCGCAACGCTGGAAATAGAAGCTTTGGGGGTAAAGGCCTTACCGGTTGTTTTAAATGTTACTGACTTGTCACAGTGTGAAAGTATGGTGAACAAAGTTATTGACAAATTTGGGAAAATAGATATACTAATCAATAACGCAGGGATAACAAAAGATGGTTTGTTGCTGAGAATGAGGGAAGAGGATTGGGATGCGGTTATCTCTGTTAACCTTAAAGGGACTTTTAATTGTACGAAAGCATCATTAAAGGTAATGCTTAAACAAAGGTCCGGCCGCATCGTAAATGTGGCATCGATCATTGGGCTCATGGGAAATGCCGGACAGGCAAATTATGCGGCGTCAAAGGCGGGTATCATTGGATTAACCAAAAGTGTTGCCAAAGAAGTAGCTTCGCGCAATATCAATGTTAATGCCATTGCCCCCGGGTTTATTGAAACAAAAATGACGCAGGTGCTGCCGGATGATGTCAAAACAGCAATGTTAAAACAGATTCCTTTGGCCCGGTTCGGCAAACCGGAAGATGTAGCACAGCTGGTGCTGTTTCTGGTAAGCGAAGATTCAAGCTACATAACCGGACAGGTCATACAAATTGATGGAGGAATGCTGATGTAGCATTCCTGAAAGGAGGAAAGAATACAATGTCAGTGGAAGATAAAGTAAAGTCAATCATAGTGGATCAATTAGGGGTTAAGACCGAAGAGGTGACTTCAACGGCTTCATTTGTTGATGATTTAGGCGCGGATTCTTTGGATACAGTGGAGTTGGTAATGGCTCTGGAAGAGGAGTTTGGCATTGAAATCCCGGATGAAGACGCGGAAAAGATGACCACAGTGGGGGAAGCAATCAAATATATTGATGGAAAAACATCGAGCAAGGATAAGTAATCAAACGGATATATATGATTATTATCGTGCCAACTAAAGGAATAGGCCGTTAGAATAGTGATGGAAAAAAGACGGGTAGTTATCACCGGCATTGGTGTTGTTTCGCCTGTGGGAAATACAAAAGATGATTTCTGGCATGCGTTATGCGAAGGCAAAAGTGGTGCAGGATTAGTCAGTTATTTTGACACAACTGATTTTTCTTCCAAAATAGACGCGGAAATAAAGAACTTTGAGCCGTCCTCGGTTATTCCTCCTAAAGAACTCAAACGCATGGATAAATTCGTCCAGTTTGCCGTGTTTGCGAGTAAAACGGCATGCGACGATTCCGGCCTTGAACTGGATAAAGAAGACCGGAACCGCATCGGCGTGATTATCGGCACGGGAATCGGCGGATTGAATGTCATTGAAGAGCAGCAAAAGAGTTACATGGAAAAAGGTCCAAAGAGAATCTCTCCGTTTCTCATTCCCATGCTCATCGTTAACATGGCTCCGGGACAGGTTTCTATCAGCATGGGATTAAAGGGGCCGAATTCCTGCGTGACGACGGCATGTGCTACAGGCGGGCATTGTATCGGTGACGCGTTTAAGATTATCCAAAGAGGCGACGCGGAGGTAATGTTTGCCGGCGGTACGGAGAGTTGTATTACACCTTTGGGCTTTGGCGGATTTTGCGCTTTAAAGGCCTTATCAACACGTAATGACGACCCCTTACGGGCCTCAAGGCCGTTTGACCGGGAACGTGACGGGTTTTTAATGGCCGAGGGGGCGGGAATCGTTGTTTTGGAAGAATTGGAACACGCAAAAAAACGCGGGGCGCGGATTTACGCGGAATTGGCCGGCTACGGTATGAGCGGTGACGCTTATCATATCACGGCCCCGGACCCTGACGGTGACGGCGGAGCGCGCTGCATGAGCGCCGCGCTTAATGATGCCGGGGTTAATCCCGAAGATGTTGATTATATTAACGCGCATGGTACTTCTACGCCGATGAATGATAAGGTAGAGACATTAGCGATTAAACGTGTTTTCGGCGAATACGCGAAGGAGCTGGCGGTAAGCTCGACAAAGTCGGTAACCGGGCATTTATTGGGGGCTGCCGGAGGCGTTGAATGCGCAGCTGCGGCTTTAACGATTAAAGACGGTATTATCCCGCCGACAATCAATTACGAATATCCGGATCCTGATTGCGATCTGGATTATGTGCCGAATACGGCGAGAAAACAGGATGTCAAAATAGCAATATCCAATTCGCTTGGATTTGGCGGGCATAATGTGACTTTGGTATTAAAGAAAATTTGAAGATATATATAAAATTAGTTCCAAAATTAAGGGCAACAAATAAAAAGGTTGCCTTTAATTTTGACTCCTCGACTTTCCGCAAGCCGCGTCCTTCAGGGCGGGGAAAGGAAGAATCGCTCTGAGTCAACCCTGAGCAAGACACGCCATTTATGGCGGGGAACGTCGAATGGGTTGACTATTCCCAGGTTGACACTAGGGTTTATATTGGGTATAATAATTGCACTTTATTATTATATATGATGGTGAATGTATTTTTATCGAACAGCCTTACGCATAATATTCCGGTTGAATATAATTGAAAGGAGCACGCGATTATGGATTATTTGCTTACTGAAGAGCAGATAATGGTAAGAGATCTGGCAAGAAAGATTGCTCAGGAAAAACTGAAACCGATAGTTGCCGAGTTGGACCAGAAAGAACAGTTTCCAGCGTCTATAATGAAGCTTTTGGCAGAGGCGGATCTTTTCGGTGTTTACATTGATGAGAAATACGGAGGAATGGGAGGCGGGGTCATGGAACTATGCCTGGTCACGGAAGAACTTTCCCGTGTTTGCGGCGGTGTTGCCGTAAGTTATGCCGCATCTGCTTTGGGTACTGACCCGATTATCCTGTTCGGCTCGGATGAACAGAAGAAGAAATATCTTTCGGTCTTAGCCAGCGGCAAGAAAATCGCGGCCTTCGGCGTAACCGAACCGAACGCGGGCAGTGATGCCGGCGCAATTGAGACTACCGCGAAAAAATCCGGGGACGATTATATCCTAAACGGTATGAAGCATTTTATTACCAACGGCGGTGACGCGGAAATCTATGTGGTTATTGCCATGACCGATAAGACAAAGGGGCAGCGCGGTTCTTCTGCGTTTATCGTGGAAAAAGGCACCCCGGGGTTTACGTTCGGCAAGAAGGAGGAAAAATTAGGTATCCGCTGCTCTTCCACCCGCGAGCTTATTTTTCAGGATTGTAAAATCCCGAAAGAAAATCTGCTGGGTAAAGAGGGCATGGGCTTTATTGTTACGATGAAGACATTTGATTTATCCCGTCCCGGTGTTGCCGCGCAGGCGGTTGGGATTGCGCAGGGAGCGCTGGACCTGGCGGTTGATTATTCGCGCCAGAGAGTACAGTTCGGCAAGCCGATTTCCAGCTTCCAGGGGATTCAGTTTATGCTTGCGGATATGGCGACCCAGGTAGAGGCGGCGCGTGCGTTGGTTTACAGCGTAGCAAGGATGATCGACGGCGGTAACACAAAAGTAGCGAAAGAATCTGCGATGGCCAAGCTGTTTGCTTCCGATGTGGCGATGAAGGTTACCACCGATGCCGTACAGATTTACGGCGGGTACGGATATATGCGTGATTATCCGGTTGAGAAGTTCATGCGTGACGCAAAGATAACGCAGATATACGAAGGCACGAACCAGATTCAGAGAAGCATTATTGCCGCAAACGTGATTAAAGAGTCGTTGGTGAATTCCAAAAAGGCTTAAAGCTATGAATATAGTGGTTTGCATCAAACAGGTTCCGGATACGACCGATGTGCGTATCAATCCCGAAACGAATACTTTGGTAAGGGATGGAGTGCAGTCGATAATTAATCCCTTTGATATGTACGCGATTGAAGAAGGATTGCGTCTGAAGGAAAAATTCGACGGTAGTAAGGTTACCGTTATTAGCATGGGGCCGCCGCAGGCGGAAACCGCATTGCGGGAGGCGATTGCCCTGGGAGTTGATGAGGCCGTCCTGCTTTCCGACAGTGCGTTTGCCGGAAGCGATACCTTGGCTACGAGTTATGCCTTGGCAAGTGGTATAAAGAAGATTGGTAATGTGGATGTGATTATCTGCGGCAAGCAGGCGATTGACGGTGACACGGCGCAGGTCGGCCCGGGTATATCCGTATGGCTGGATCTGCCGCAGGTTACATTTGTTAAAAAGATAGAAGAAGTGAAAGAAAAAGACGGTAAAAAGATATTCCGTCTGCAAAGAATGGTGGAGGAAGGCTACGAGATTATCGAAGTCCCTTTGCCGTGCATGATTACTGTCGTTAAGGAAATTAATGAACCGCGAATGCCTTCTTTAAAAGGGATGATGCGTTCCAAAAAAGTGGAAATAACCAAATGGACGGCAGAGCAGATTGACGCGGACGCGAAGAAGATCGGACTGGACGGTTCTCCCACCCAGGTAGTGCGGATTTTTACACCGCCGGTAAGGCAGGGGGGACAGATGCTGCTGGGAGAGCCGGAAGAAGTTGCCGCTAAACTAAAGTGCCTGCTGAAAGAATTTATTAACTGATAGATTCTAATATATAAAGGAAAGTAGTGAGTTATGGCAATCGAGGTAATTCAGGAAAAATGTGTTGGCTGCAGGATGTGCGTGCATGCTTGTCCGTTCGCGGCGATAGATATGCTCAGCAATGTTGCGGTGATCAACGATAAATGCGTGCAATGCGGCGCTTGCGTGGAAAGCTGTAAATTCGACGCGATTATCCTGCGCAAACATGAAGAGGTTGAAGTATCTGCCGAAGATTACCGGGACGTATGGGTTTTTGCTGAACAGAAAAAAGGAGTTGTGCAGTCCGTAGTATACGAGCTTCTCGGTGAAGGCAAAAAGCTGGCGGAAAAAAGAAAACAGAAACTGGTGGCCGTATTGCTGGGAGAAAATGTCACAATAGAAGCGCAGAAATTAATCGGCCGCGGCGCAGATAAGGTCTATGTGCTTGATGCCGCTGTATTTAAAAACTACCAGGCTGATGTCTATTCAAAAGCGCTGACAAAGTTGATTCAGGAGCACAAGCCGGAGATAATTCTTACCGGCGCAACTACAATCGGGCGTTCGCTTATCCCGCGTGTTGCCGTGGAGCTTAAAACCGGCCTTACTGCCGACTGCACGGGGCTGGACATAGATGAAGAAAGAGGATTATTGCTGCAGACGAGGCCTGCCTTTGGCGGCAATATCATGGCTACGATTATTTGTCCCAACCGCCGGCCGCAGATGGCTACGGTTCGCCATAAGGTAATGAAGGAAGCGGAGATTGACCCGAAGCATAAAGGCGAAATAATCAAAGTTGACCCTAAAAAGTTTTCTTTTAAGAGCCGGACCACTTTGCTGGATATTGTAGAAGAAATTGAAGAAACCGTGAACCTTACGGAGGCGGACATTATCGTTTCCGGCGGACGCGGTATCGGTTCCGCGGAGAATTTCGGACTGATCGAAGAATTTGCCAAGACAATCGGTGCGGCCGTAGGCGCTTCCCGCGCCGCGGTTGACAGCGGCTATAAACCCTATTCGCACCAGGTCGGGCAGACGGGGAAGACAGTGTGCCCGAAGGTTTATTTTGCCTGCGGAATATCCGGGCAGATACAGCATTTAGTTGGCATGCAGTCGTCGGATATTATCGTGGCCATAAACAAGGACCCGGACGCGCCGATTTTTAAAATTTCCACCTACGGCATTGTCGGAAATCTTTTTGACATCCTGCCGGCTTTAATCAAAAAATTCAAAAAATAAAATATTCTTTTTTATTGCCGCTTACGGTTTAGTTTATTATTGCCGCTAAACCGGGGATTATTTGCTTAGCGATTCGTTAAAGAATTTATATTTTACTTTTTAGTGGATACTTTTCAGGATTTTCAAGATTATCTATTTCTAGATCAACATCTAATTCTAACCAGTAAAGATGAAACCCATGAAGTAATTTAACATTTTGAATTGATTTTATAGTTTGATTCTTAAAATAAGGATAATCGCTATATTTGAGAAAATATTCCTTGCCTTTCACCAACATCCAGATACCAAAAGGAGTAATATTCTCAACGCTTGCCGAAATATTCTTTCCATTTTTTAATGATTTCATCTTTATGTTTTTCCACAATTCTTTGTATTTCGTTTAATTGATAGGGCTTTAATTCATAATATACAACTAAAGCAACAATCGGTTCTATCCAAAATTTAGCTTCGCCGTCTTCGCATTCCACATGTATATGTATGCGATTTTCTTCATTTGATAGAAAATAAAATCTGTATCCTTTTTTGCGAAATATTGTTGGACTCATATAAAATAATTATAGCATATTTTTTAGATTTTTGATTTTTATTTTTTTATTTAACGCAATCGTTTTGTTATGATTTTTCATTGCGAATTATATGATCATAGAAATTGCGTTGTCAAAGGGATTTGCCGGTGCTATTACGTGATATGTTTATCTGTTTGGCAGATTGCATTTTAATATACCCAACAATTTTTGATAATAACATATTGCGACGTTGAACCTGTAGGGGCAATTCACGAATTGCCCGGTTAGGATTATCAATATTATTTCGATTGTTGATTTGTATTTGGTTAGACACGGGCGATTCCTGAATCGCCCCTACGATGTTGATCGAATTAATAATACAATGGACATGATTAGGCATAATAATATATGTATCCAATTTTACATTTGGGTATTTAATTGGAATATCATTAATGCATGTTTTAAGGATTTCCCCATATTTATTTAAAACCATTTGATCCTGTTTAATGCATGGTAGTTGGATACTATGTGTAACGGAATTATGTTCTCTTGACATCTGGGGGCCTTATGGAAGTTATAAATTTTTATTCTCACACAGAGCCGCAAAGAACACGGAGTTTTTTAGCTAATACCGCCCTTTACGACTCTTGAAATCTAACGCTTCGCCGAAATTTAATTGCTTTCTATATATAATGTATCTGGACAAATATCTTGACCATTAGGCCACGATATTGTCCCCATGAAAGGTTTTACCTGCCTAAAATAAGATAAGTTACTCAGTTTTTTAAAAACGCCGAAGTCAAGATACGGATTCATGTTAAATATTTTTTTCTCTCCGTTTTCAAATTCAATTGTTAACGTGAAATCATTATTTGGGCTAACATTTTTAACTCTTGGATTCATTTTTATTACCTCACAATAATACCATAAAACATGCTAATTACTGGCATAATCATCTCCTCCCATACAATAGAATTTTATCATTTATTTATTCTTTTTGCTATAACATTCAAACTCACCTGCCTTTGAGCGCGCCGATTTCGGCGCGGGAAAAGGTCAGGTGTAGTGCGTTGTTAGGTGTTTTTTTAATAGATTAACTTATGATTAATCCTTCTTTTTTTAATTTCTCAATTACGTAATCTCGAAAGCCATCGACCGGTTTAGAACCACAAATTGGGGCTAATTGTTGTCCTGTTTTTGTGAGAAGCACTTGTCCAATGTTAAGACTATTATCGTTTTCATTTTTAAATTCAATATTCAAAGGAGTTCTATAATAATAGATTTTGATTTTTTTAGGATATTTTATGCGTTGGAAACCTACCAGACTATTAAAACTTATAAGTCCAATATCATCTAAGTGGGTTACTGTGTTGAAATTGATACCCTTGTCATTATAAATTTGTGCCTGAGCATCATATATCAGGGGAACAACATCCCCAATTTGCCAACCAAATCCACAAAGGGCAATAAAAAGAGACGCATCTACTTTATCAAGAGAGCCAAGAAAGTTTACAGTTCTCCTAGAGTATGTACCTGGATTGTTTGCTTCTCCTGATAAGACTTTTGCCCACAATGATTGCATTTCTTCATCAGAAATAATTCGACACTTATCAAAGAAATTAGTAATCCAATCATCTTCAATATTATTGGGGTTTGCGGAATCTTTTAATTGAGGAATTGCTTTTACAGTAATATTTTCTATATTATTTTGCTTTTGAGCCTCTTCTGCTATAAATCTTGATATTGCTCGACGATGTAAATCCGTTACTTCTATTTGAGTTTGTGCTTTGATTATTTCTGCTTTTGCTTCAGCTTTTGCAACACGCTCAATCTGATAAGGTTTAAAAATTCCTCCCACGGCAGCAGATATTTTTTCAATTAAGACGGTAGCTGGTTTAGAAAGATCTCCGAGATTAATTAAACTATTTTCTCCCATATTTTTATCCTCACCTAACGGGGAGCTAAGCTGCCTGGGCACGAGCTTGCGGGTACGCCGGAGGCGGACACGCAGGGGCGTGACCAGGACTGCTTGAGCGTTTTGTTGTGAGTTGTGGTGCACCTCACAAGTTACTTTTTTACCCCATAGTAAAAAATTATTTATTAAATTGCGTTTTATTATTACAACAAAACGATACCTTAAAAGCTTAGCTCCCCGTTGTGATTGGCGGCGCGCAAATCAGTTATTTTTATTGTAGCTTGATATCGTATACATAATTCCAAGGCGCTATGTTATTTAAAGCCCTGATTCGAATAAAATGCTAAATTAATTTAAACCCAGTCTCTTTGCTTGACCAAGTTTCTTGCGCCGCGAATCCCAACAATTAACATCCATAATATGTAATTCCCGGACTATACTAAAAAAATTATCCCATATTCACAGTAAATTATCAAGAAATGCTATTTTTTATTAATTTAGCTCAAGGTGGGCTTTTTTATTTTCAATACTTTCGCATTTCGAGGTCTGATAATATGTGAGTTATAAAAAAATTGATGATTCCTCAGAAAGCGGTTAAAATAGTTTTGGGAAAAACTAAAATATTAACCCTTTAGAAAAGGAGGAATCACCATGAATTATGTTGGCGT
>JAHIOQ010000034.1 GCA_018895275.1 Candidatus Omnitrophota bacterium | reverse complement strand
TTCCCTTCTTTTCCAAAGGTAAATTTAGATACAAGATCACCATTCGGTTGTATCTCTAATGCCTGAATACGAAAATTCCCTGAATCAGCAGCGTAAAGAAAATTATCTTTGATGGCTAAAGCCAACGGCGTCTGAAACTCCCCCAAACTTTTTCCTTCTTTTCCAAAGGTAAATTTAGATACAAGATTACCATCCGGTTGTATCTCTAATACCTGAATACGGGCATTAGCAGCATCAATAAGATACAAATAATTATTTTTAACAGCTAAACCATGATTTCCTCGAAACTCACCTATTTTTTCACCCCTTGCCCCAAAGGTGAATTTAGATACAAGATTACCATCCGGTTGTATCTCTAATACCTGAACACGGGCATTCCCTGACTCGGCAACATAGAGGTAATTGTTTTTGGTGGCTAAACCGTGGGGTTTAGCCAAATCTCCTAATCCTGTGCCTTTTTTACCAAAGATGAATTTGGGAATTAACTCTTTGTGTGTGGCTTGTTTCTTGGTAGATTTAACACAACTCATTGTCATACCTATTGCTATCAATAATGCAATTATGGGTACCCCTATCATTACTCGCCTCATATCTTTTTTGTTTCCCTCTATTTTTTTATTTCTTCCCCTGATCATGTGGACAAATAACAACGGTTGCAGCTGAAGATTCATTACCGGCTTTATCCTTCGCGGTTACCGAAACAATATAATTCCTGCCGTCTAAATCATCACCCCTCCGCCAAGCCTCAAGCCGGATAGTAGTACCAAAATCAGAAATATTTGGCTCTACATTATGATACTCATCTTCTACTTTAAAAGTAGTTGAGACAATACCAGAAAGGCCATCATCTGCCAAACCATTAATGGTTACATCTACTAATTTATGATTCGGCGGCCAAAGAGTATCCGGAGTAGCAATAACATTTACACTCGGCGGAGTTTTATCAACATTTATCTCTAACGACTTAGCGGCTTCTGCATTACCGGCATTATCTATCGCCCAATAGGTTAAGGCCGTAGTGCCTTCAGTAGTTATTGCTGTTTGAGCAGTATTAGTCAATATTATTTTTTCTTCTTGTGTTGCCCCGGTTAGTTTATAATGCAGTTCTTTTACTCCTGAGCCTTCTTCATTATCAGTAGCTGATAAAGATATAGACACATCTGTATTATTCCAGCCTGCTGAATTTGCAAAAGGCGTGGTAGCTATGATAGTAACTGGGGCAATATTATCCACCATAGTGGTAATTCTGTTTACCGTCCCATTGGTTCGAGTTGATTCAGGGACAGAAGGAAAATATACAATAGCAAAGTTTATTACTTCCGATTTATCCCTTGCGTCCTGCCTTACATTTATGTCAAAATTAACCGAACCTTTCTCCTTAGATTCTAGTTTACCGATAAACCAGCTGATAGTTCTGGTTTTGGAATTATAATAACCATTATTGTTTATAACTAAAGTATTCTCATCCAAATCTTCATCCAGAGTATCGGTAATATATACCCCAAAAGCCTTTCCTTCGCCCTCGTTCTCATAACTAAGAGTATAAGTTAACTTCTCACCCGGCATAACATCTCCGGCAGGAGAAACGAGTTTTTCATTGGGATCGTGGGCGGTAATATTTTCCTGTGAAAAAATACTTGACAATTTATTGCGAAATTTCTTAAACACCTCTTTAAGCTTATCCAAATCATCCTGTCCAGGCAGCCTTTTATATTTATTATTAAATTTATTTAAAACCGGAATCCATTCATCATGTTTTATCCCCGGCAGAGTCAAAACCACTATGTTTCCTTCAGGATGCAGATCATAAGTGATGCGAAATTCTGTAGATGAATTATCATTCCAATTCATTTTGATCTGGTTACCAGGTTCTTTAGGATAAATTTCAAAAGAATCTAACACTTTATTATCTTCGCTCTTCTCTATTTTAGTTATCAAATCTCCTATTTTATCATCAGAAGGTTTAAGCGACTTACCCCAATTAATTATTTCATCTTTCGAAGCTTTTCCATCTCCATCTATATCCAATACTAACAATCCTATATTTATAATAAAACCTTCTATGCCTTTATCCGGCATCAAATCATCCCCCTGATAAACCACAATCTTATCAAAACTGGAACTTATCGTCTCCAAATCTTTCTGGGTAACTAACTGGGGGGAAATTAAATATAATGTTCCACTGCTTATTCTACCTTTCTTTGCCTGATTTACTGCTGTAGTGGTCCCTCCGCTATAGGAAATCCAATTAGAACGTTCTCCTGAAATCAGCGGGCCAAAAATAGAGGAACCATCTTCACCTACTCCATTTCGTGATGTCCGCACATCTTTTGAGGCAAGATATGCCTCTAATGGCCCGGTTATTAGATTTGTTTTATCATATAACACTATCCATTCCGCGTTATTAAAACTAATAAACTTTTCATATTTTCTTTTTTCATTTTTGTTCCCGGAATTATAACAAATTCCATTTCCAAATCCGTTTTCTTTTGTACTATGAAGAACTATATCTTCGATATAAGCCCTATTCTCCAAACTCAAATGCGCCGGCAGTCCCCAGGATATTTCTGCCTGCACGTTTAAATACCCCACACTTTTTGCCGGTAAAGCTCCCAGGTTCCAGCTTACCTGGTGAGGATAAGGGTCATAATAGACTCCTTCCGAAGCAGAAAGATAATTAACCACAGGGTCAGGATAATTATAAACAATTGCCTCAGCCGCATCTTTTAGGCCGTCATTCCTGTATTCAATAATATAATTCACCGTCTCCCCTGGACTTACTTTTTCCGGCCCCCAGATTTTTACTTTTAAATCCGGTACAGGCGCACATCCCAAATCAACCCCTGAAATAATTACAGACAATATTCTCTGAATATTACTTTCATCCAACGTGGCGTATGTAATACCAAAAAACGGATAGTCAGACAAACCAATCAGTTCTCCTATACCTGAAGAGTTCAGTTTATCGTATGTCCAGATTTCGCCTGTCCCTGATTCAGAGGTATAAGTGATATAGGAAAATCCCTCTCCTAAATAAGAGCTGTATTCGTCTATTATTCTAACTTGGGTTAAAACCGTGTCTAATGAACCGGCATAGTTTCCAGAGATTGTTCCTTCCAGATTAGTCTGCAGCAAAGAAAGTTTTGTCCCGGGATATTCCAAACTATCTGTATAAACCAGAATTCCCTCCAACTCTATTGTGGCTGAGGTTATCACATTATCAATACGATTAATCTTCCAGGTAGCCTGATATTTATCATAAATACCGTTTCCCTGTACCGACTCGGTTAATGTTCCCTCTACCGCGGCTGAAATTCCTCCTGACACCGACCCTTTCAGGTAAATAGTCTTTTCTTCCGGTTTAAAAAATACCATGCCTTGCCATTTGCCGCTGCATGATGTGTTGGCTATATTGGTCCCAAACTCACCTTTGGAAAATCCCTTGCCGGCAAATGAACCTGTAGTAATCGTAACCATCTCGAATTTTGTAAAATCAAGAGTGGTATTAAAATCCCCACTGACTGAGACATTACGCAATTCAGCCTGTTGGCCGCGTAGTGTTTCAATTATATTGGATTGCGTTGAAGATTTTTCAGATAATTCATTTTTGCCAAGCCGGGTGATTATTCCCATTTGGCGATTATTACTGTCAATCCTTCCTATTGTGAATACAATCATATCTTTATTCTCATTCATTATTCCATGAAAGGACATCTCCGTAGAAACTGTAATTGTTCCATCAGAGCTTATATTCATTACTTCGGCATCAGGCAGGGTTGTTTCTCCTTCGCTGTTTAAACATGCTGTGAATTCCAGCTTCCCGCTATTATCAATTATTACCGTGCCGTATTGCCACTGCGCATTCTTTCCGGAAGCCAATGTATGGAATGCCCACATGCCTTGTAAATCTGTTGCGCTAAAAATTCTACCGGTTTGCTGAATCACTCCTATTTTGTACTTATCAACGCCCTCACCCACAGTAAATACTATGGTGTCTCTATTCTGGTTCATCATGCCATAAAAACTCGGTAAAGTTGAAATCGTTACTATCCCGTCTCTTGTTATATTCATTACTGTTACATTAGTAGGGGTAGTCTCTCCTTCACTGTTTTGATAAGCGGTAAATACTAAATCTCCCATATTATCAACCATAAAGTCTCCATGCTCCCAACCTGCCGCACTTCCAGAAATTAAAGTGTGAAATTTCCACGTTCCCTGCCGCAGGTCCGCATTCGTATAAACTCCGCCTGTCTTTTGAATGATTCCTAATTGGTATCCATCACTGCCGGCATTTTGGGTAAATATAATCATATCCCTGTTCTGGTTTATTACGCCGTAAAAAGATGGTTCTGTAGAAATAGTTACCGCTCCGTCTGTAGCCAGGATTAGAGTGGCAGAATCAGGCAAGGCTGTTTCGCCTTTGCTATTGAGAAAAGAGGTGAAAGTTATATTTCCACTGCCGTCAAGGGTAAATGTCCCGGATATCCATCCGGCTTTAGTGCCGGAAGACAATCCATGAAATGTCCATGTCCCCTGCATGTCGGCGGTTAAAGAATCTGCGGTAACTATGCCTGTGGAAAATATGAGTAAAAAAATACACATGCTTAAAATTAATTTATATCTCTGCAACTTATTTTAACCTTTCCTCAATAATCAAGTCCCAATCCGCACGTCCCCCAAAATACCATCCAGAGTAGCCAAGGCTGAAAGCATAGCCAGCTTGCTTGTCTTAGGATTCTCAAGAGAGGGAACATTCTCCGAACAACATACTATTTTACCAAAATTTCCCTCAATTTCAAGAGTATGTATATTTCTTTTTACGAGGCGCGAAGCCACGATGCGTACTCTGGTTTTCCGGGCTCCAATCCCGGCCAGGCTCAAAACCGCCGCAACATTTATATTTTTGGGAAATCCGGCCACTGCCTCGATCGCCGTCCCTTCAAAAATAATTTGCTCCTTTTTTATCTTATTTAAATCAATTTTATTATCATTTATATAAGGCGCACCGCTTAATCCTGCCAAAGGCTTCTTTGTCGTCAATTGCACGCGGAAAATCTTGCCCATCCGCGCGGCCTTAAGCGCATCCAGGCCGGCAACCGCTCCGCTGGGCACATAGACATTAATCTTCTTTTTCCGTATCTTAGGCAATAACTGCGGATTTAAAAGCAACCCGCCTACGCTCATGAGCATAATATCCGTGTTATGGCGGAGCGCGAGTTTAACAACTTCCACCGCTGTTTTTCCCGATGCCGCCTCAATAACCAAATCACAGCGTGAAACAAGCTCTTCCAGGGAATAAGACCTTATTGCCTTCTTCAAAGAACGTTTTAAATTTTCCACTTTCCCTGCATCGGTCTCGCATACGCCGCAAAAACTAATTGTCTTCTTATATCGCGCCAAAATCGCTTTAACCAGATGCGAGCCTATCGCTCCGCAGCCGACAACGCCTACTTTAATCATCTTTTCTTCTCTTCCTTCGGCAAAACCGCAAGCATCGCATCCAGGGATCTTTTTGCCTTTTCCCGCATACTTCCGGAGACCTTTACCTCATAAGTCATTGTCTCCAGGCTATGGGCAATCCACCCCAATGTCGTTAGTTTCATGTCCGCGCAGATAAAATGCTCGCTGGGGCAATAAAACCTTTTAGACGGGTTTTCTTTCTGCAGCCGGTAGATCATGCCCATTTCCGTACCGACAATAAACTCCTTGTTTTTTGCCTGAGCCACATAGCGCAGCATGCCGCTCGTAGAACCGATATAATCCGCGTGTTCAAGCAAGCGCTGCGGGCATTCCGGATGCGCGATAAAATGCGCGGCCGGGTGTTTTTTCCGGGAATCAATAATTTCATCCTCGGAAACACGTATATGCGTAGGGCAAAAACCTTCCCATAAAACAATCTCTTTTTCCGGCAGTTTAGCTTGTATGTAGTCGCCGAGGTTTTTGTCAGGGATAAAAATAACTTTTTTTCCCGGCAAAGAAGCGACTATTTCCAAGGCATTGCTTGAAGTACAGCAGACATCACTTTCCGCCTTTACCGCCGCGGATGAATTCACGTAACAGACAACCGGTACTCCCGGATACTGTTTTTTCAGTTTCCGCAGTTTTTTCAGGGTAATCATGTCCGCCATGGGGCATCCGGCTTCTTTAACCGGAAGAAGGATCTTTTTGCGCGGATTAAGGATGGACGCGGTTTCCGCCATAAAATGCACGCCGCAAAAAACGACAACGTCGGCATCTATCTTCATAACCGCCCGGCTCAATTCCAGCGAATCGCCGCAGATATCCGCTATCTGCTGCACCTCGGGCCGTTCATAATTATGCGCGACAACAACCGCGTTTTTTTCTTTTTTCAGACGATCTATATTTTTTCTTAATGCTGCCAAATATTGCTTATCGTCGTTTGCTCTTTTGTTTCTGGACATCGGCTTTTCTCGTCACTATTCGGTTATGGTCATCGACAAACACAACTTTTTGTTTCCAATCTTTCGCCTCCTGCGATTCAAGCAGGCAGTATGAAATAATAATCACCGGATCTCCCGCCTGTGCCCATCTTGCCGCCGCTCCGTTCATACAGACCACCCCGGAACCGCTTTTGCCTTCCATGATATAGGTTTCCACACGGGTACCGTTATTTAAATTAACGACCTGAACCCGCTCATTGGGGTACATATCCGCCGCCTCCAATAATTTCTTATCGATCGTTATACTGCCGATATATCTTAAATTGGCGTCGGTAACCGTAGCCCGGTGAATTTTTGACTTGCACATTATTCTCAACATTTCTTTATACCTCCATATTATCAATCAGCCTGACTTTTCCGATCCATACCGCTAAGGCTAACAGCACCCTGCCCTCAATCGTTTTTTTCTCTTTAAAATCCCGCGCGTCGACAATAACGATGTATTCTATTATAGCAGAATTTACCTTACATATCAACTTTTTCATTTCCTCGGAGATTCGACGGGCGCTACGCTCCCCTTTCTCGATACTTCGCCTCGCTTTCCGCAAGGCCTCATAAAGTATCCGCGCGTCCCGGCGCTGCGAAGCGTTGAGGTACGCATTGCGCGAACTCATCGCCAGTCCGTCCGGTTCTCTGCGTATCGGCAGGACGTTAATACGCACGGCCATGTTCAAATCCCGTACCATGCTTTTAATAACCGCTGCCTGCTGCGCGTCTTTTTGGCCGAAATAGGCAACATCCGGCAATACAATATTAAAAAGCTTGGTAACCACGGTAGCCACACCTTTAAAATGTCCCGGACGCAATGCCCCGCACATACTATCGCTTATTCCCTTGACCTCCACGATCGTATTGTAATTACCGGGATACATATCCGCATCGCGGGGCACAAACAGATAATCGACTTTTTCTTTTCCGGCCAAGGCCGCGTCGCGTTTCAAATCACGCGGATACCGCCTATAGTCCTCCTGCGGCCCAAACTGCAGAGGATTAACATAAATACTCATCACGATCATATCACAATCTTTCCGGCAGCGGCGTACAAGGCTCAGGTGGCCTTCGTGCAAATATCCCATAGTCGGCACAAAACCGATTATTTTGCCTGCTTTGCGCAATGCGCGGCTGATACGCTGCATTTGAGCGATACTATAAACCAGTTTCATTATTCAACTCCTTGAACAAACGACTGATGGTTTTCCCCAATACCGGATGTTTGCGCCGGGCAGAGATATCCAAAAAAGGCCGCAGGACAAAAAACCGCTTATCCAATAACGGATGCGGAACAATTAAATTTTTCTCCTTAATAACCAGATCTTCGTAAAAAAGGATGTCCAGGTCAATAACCCGTGGCCCCCATTTTACAGTGCCGGGCACGCGGCCGGTTTTTTTTTCAATCGACTGCAGGATGCGAAGAAGCCGCTGCGGCGCGGCGTTTGTCTTTAGACAGATAACCCCATTTAAAAACCTTCTTTGCGCCGGCCCTCCCTCAGGATCGGTTTCATAAAGAGCTGATATTTTTTTAATCCGCAGTTGCGGATGCTCTCCTAAAAGCGAAACCGCTTTCGCAATACTGCGCCTGCGGTTTCCCATATTTGAGCCGATCCCGACGTAAACCGTCCTCCATTCTTTATTCATAAAGCAGACAAACGTTTCACCGCCTCTTTTATGCGTAATTTATCCTGGGTCAGGGCAAACCTTACATACCCTTCGCCGTATTTACCAAAGCCAACCCCGGGAGTGGTCACGATATCCGCTTTTTCCATCATAAGGTTGGAGAACGATATCGAATCCCTACCTTGCGGTACCTTCGTCCAGACATAAAACGTCGCTTTCGGGCTAGACACTTCCCATCCCAGATTCCGTAAGCCGGATATAAGAACATCGCGCCTCTCCTCGTATAAAGCAGACATTGAACGCAAAAAGCTCTGTTTTGTTTTCAATGCCGTAATCCCGGCAAACTGTATCGCCTGAAAAATCCCGGAATCTAT
>JAHIOQ010000033.1 GCA_018895275.1 Candidatus Omnitrophota bacterium | reverse complement strand
TCGCGGATGAATTAGGTATTGCGCATATCGTGTTAAGTAATTTTCCAGGTTTTTACGCGGGAAAGATTTCTTATCTAGATACGTTAAATGAAAACTCACAAAAGTTATTTAGCGTAGTAGAGAAATGAATTCAATGCATAAAGATTCGATAATTGAACTAAAAAGTGTGACTGTGACTTATCCGCACCATACAGCCCTTGAGTTTGTTTCGCTTGCGGTTATGGAGAAGGAATTTGTGGGAATTGCCGGGCCTAATGGAGCAGGCAAGACTACTCTGCTTTGTGCCATTAACGGCTTAAGCCATATACTTTGCGGTACCGTGCGCGTGTTCGGGAAAAGTCTATTTTCCAATATTGCTTCCATTCGTAAAGATATCGGCTATGTGCCTCAAATAATCGCTTGTGACCCGCGTATTCCTTTGCGGGTTAGGGAAGTGGTAAGTATGGGCAGGTACGCCCGCATAAACTTTTTAAAAAGATTTTCCGCTGAAGATAGAAACATTGTGGAGGATGCGGCTGAGGTGGTTGGTATCAGTCGCCTTATGGATCGCCCTATAGGCCATCTTTCCGGAGGAGAGCAGAGAAAAGTTGCCATAGCCCGCGCATTAACGCAAGAGCCGAAGATTTTACTTTTAGACGAGCCGGTGTCGCACCTGGATTTAAACGCGCAGGCGGCTATATCAGCGTTAATAGAGAAGGTGCATACAGAAAAGAATTTAACGACAATTATGGTTAGCCATCAGCTTGACCTTTTGCCTGAGAGTTGTAATCGGCTGATTCTTTTAAAGGAAGGAAAAATTATTTTTACCGGAGCAACACAGGAAGGTTTAAAAGAGGATATCCTCTCAAGATTGTATGGCTGCCCTGTCAAGATTATAAAAAATGGCGGGGGGTGCGCTATACGCGTAGGAACGCATTTTTGATATGGAAATATTACAATACCAGTTTATGCAGCATGCCGTGCTTGCCGGAATTTTAGCCGGAATAGGCTGTTCCTTAATTGGAGTGCTGGTGGTTAGCCTTAAGATTCCGTTTTTAGGAGTCACTATGTCTCACGCGGGTTTTGCCGGAGCAATCTTGGGGATTATGCTTGGGATTAATCCGTTTGCCTGCGCCTTTATCTTCTGTTGTTTAGCCAGTTTGTTTATAGGGCCGATTACTGATAAAGCGGATTTTGAACCCGAAGTTGCGGTAGGCATTATTTTTTCACTCATGCTTGGGCTTGCTTTTTTATTCCTGGCGTTTCTTCCCGGTGCGAAGACAGAGGCTCTTTCGCTTATGTGGGGCAGTATTCTGGCTGTATCGCGTTTTGACGTATGGGTTATTGCGGCCAGCACTTTGGTTGTTGTCAGCTTTCTTATTTTATTTTTCAGGCCTATAAAGATAATCCTGTTCAATAGACAGGTTGCGGTTTCTCTCGGTATCCCGGAGCGCAGCATTTACTATGCGATTATTTTTTTAAGCGGGGCAGTAATTTCCGCGAACCTGACTACTATCGGCGGGCTGTTGATTTTTAGCTTGGTGGTTAATCCAGCGGCTGCGGCATTTCAAATTGCCTATAATTTCAAGAATATGTGTATTTTGGCCAGTATTTTCGGAGTCAGCTCTTGCCTTCTTGGCCTATGGTTTTCGTATATCTTCAATGTGCCAGCGGGCGCGGTGATTATAATTTCTTCAAGTATAATCTTTTCGGTATGCCTGGCGGTGTCGCCGAAAAAGAAATTGCGGCATACATGTTGCCGCAACGAATAGGAGATATTATTTTGAGTAAACGACGCGCCTTTTTTGATTCCATAGCTTCAGTTTGGGATGAAAGATTCTATCATGTAACCAAGGAGCAGAAAAATCTTGACCGGCATTGCGCGCTATACGATATTAAAAAAGGGCATAAAATTCTTGATATTGGCTGTGGCACAGGTGTAATGTTTGGCCGGTTTAAAAAACTTGCTGGAAAGCGCGGCAGAGTTATTGGGATAGATTTTTCATCAGCAATGATTAAACACGCAAGAAATAAGCATAAAAACGATAAGAAAAATTTTATCTGTGCCGATGCTCATTGCTTGCCGTTTGAAAGTAAGACGTTCGACAGAGTGATTTGTTTCTCATGCTTTCCTCATCTTTCCGATAAAAAGAAAGCAATTAAAGAAGCTGCCCGCGTATTGAAATCTAAAGGAATGCTGGTTATCAGCCATCTCTGCTCAAGCAGAAAGATTGCCGCAATTCATAAATGCGCAGGAACCGCGGTCGCAAAGGACTTCCTTCCCCCAAAAACCGACTTCCTTTTAACTATTAAGGACATAGGTATGCAGCTACTTGAGTTTAAAGACGAAAAAGGGTTGTATCTTGTGAAAATACGTAAGCCTTAACCGTTTTAGCTGAAAAAGGGTCCTTCCAGGGGAACGGTAGGGGGAACGGTAGGGGACGTAGCTTAAAGATTAAAAGTTATTGACAAAAATGAATAGTGGTTGTAATATAAGGCTATGCCCAGGCAAGGAAGAATAGATTACCCCGGAGCGCTGCAACATATAATCGGCAGAGGGATAGAGCGCAGAGCGATATTCAAAGAAGAAGCCGACAAGTCATTATTTCTAAAAATAATCAAAGGACAATTAAGCAAAAGCAGTGTGCAGATATATGCATGGAGTATAATGGATAACCATTTCCACATATTACTGCAAACCGGGAAAACCGGTCTTTCCGAATTCATGAGACGAATTCTAACCGGATACGCGGTAAACTACAATAAAATATATAATAGAACCGGGCATTTATTTCAAAACAGATACAAGTCGATATTATGCGATAAAGATGAATATTTGTTACGATTAATAAGATATATACATCTGAATCCGGTAAAAGCAGGGGTAATAGATATAAACAGCTTGTATAGATATGATTGGACAGGGCATAGAGAGATATTGAAAAAGCAGGAAGAAGGCATCATCGTAAGAGAAGAGGTCTTAGGATATTTTGAAAAAACAGGGCAAAAAGCAATAGCGTTGTATAAAGAATATATATATGAAGGACTGGAACTAAAAGAAGATTACGAAGGCGGGGGATTAATAAGGAGTGCCGGGGGAATAAGTGAGGCAATAAAGCGGCGGCCGGAAGACAGAGAGATGTATGATGATCGGATATTAGGGGATGGGGATTTTGTAGACAAGGTATACAATGCAATTGATGAGGGATTTAATTATAAAATAAAAGATATTGAAGCGCTAATAATGAAAATAGCGAAATATTACCGGGTAAAAGAGGGAGAGATAATAGAAACGCGAAAAAAAGAGATAAGAGAAGCGAGAAACGTTTTAGTATACGCGGCAACAAAGTATTTTGGAGAGAGCGGGAAAAGTATCGGAAAGAAGTTGGGGATAGGAATAGCCGCGGCAAGTATAGCAAGGGAAAAAGGGCGGCAAATTTGTATAGAGAAAAAAGATATATTAGAGAGTATAATTAAATAACTTTTAATCTTTAAGCTACGTCCCCTATACCCCCTATACCCCTTTGACGGTAAGAAAAAAAGGTAATACAAGAAAAATATTTACGAATGTCCATGATTTTTGATAAAGTCTTTTTAACATTTTTTAACATTTTATTGACAACCCTCTTTCTGCGTGGTACACTTACTAAATAAGGTGTTACGAAAAGATTAGCCGATATTAAGCCGGAAGGGAATATTAGTAGCCCGCTACGGCTTTTTTTATGGATTAAAGAAGAAAGGAAACATGAGTCATATTTTACATGGAGAGAATCAGTCTGCGCCGGATTTTTACGGTTTGGGAATAGCGCCGCGGATCCTTGATACCCTCGAACTTATAAAATTTAAAACACCCACGCCGATTCAGATTAAGGCGATTCCTTTGGCGATTGCGGGTAAGGATGTGGTCGGTATCGCGCAGACCGGGACCGGCAAGACGCATGCCTTTGCCATTCCCATGGTGCAATTGCTCGCGCAGCGCAAGGGAACGGGACTGGTGCTTGCGCCCACACGGGAACTGGCGATTCAGATCGACGAGTCATTTCATCCGATCTCGCACGCTTTTGGCATGAAGACGGCCTGTCTTATCGGCGGTGCGCCTATGAATGAGCAGGTGGCGGCGCTGCGCAAGAATCCCCGCGTGATAATTGCTACGCCGGGCAGGCTGATTGATCACATGAGCCGCTGGAACGTCCTGCCGCAGGAGGTGCAGATGCTTGTCCTTGATGAGGCGGACCGTATGCTCGATATGGGATTCGCGCCGCAGATAGAATTGATCCTTAAATATATGCCGAAAGAAAGGCAGACGATGCTTTTTTCCGCGACAATGCCCAAGGAGATTATGGTCATTGCCGCTAAGTATATGAGGCTGCCGGTATCTGTGGAGATTGCTCCTCCCGGTACTACGGCGGAGAAGGTTACGCATGAATTATTTATTGTTAAAAGAGATGATAAATTGAAGCTTCTCAGCCAGGTACTCAGTCAGTATCACGGCCCGACGCTTTTATTTTCGCGTACGAAACATAACGCGCGAAAGCTTACCCGGGCAATACGGAATATGGGGCATAGTGTCGCGGAGATACATTCGGACCGTTCTCTGATACAGCGGCGCGAGGCATTGGAGGGGTTTAAATCCGGCAGGTACAAGGTGCTGGTGGCCACGGATATTGCCGCGCGCGGCATAGATGTTACGGGTATTGAGCTGGTTCTTAATTATGATATCCCGGAAGACGCGAGTAATTATGTGCACCGTATCGGCCGTACGGGCCGCGCCGGGCATAAAGGCCACGCGATTTCTTTTGCCATGCCGGACCAGCGCAGCGATGTGCGTGATATTGAAAAACTTATCAAGGCCAGCCTGCCTGTTTCAACACATCCAAAGGTTTTCGCGGAGGAGTTTATTCCGGCTGATTTGCCAGGGGCAAAAAAGCAGGTAAAAGGTAAATCCAGGCCGCAAAGGCAGCCTTATTACCGCAAGCGTTAATGTTTAAAAAGGAATAAAGTGCCCAATATTTCCAATAAAGATTTTCCGCGGGATATAGAATTTAATGCGGAGTTTAAAGCGGCGTTTGAGCTGATAGAGAATACAAATGAATGCATTTTTATTACCGGAAGGGCAGGCACCGGTAAATCCACGCTGCTGCGCCTGGTCAAGGAAAAGACAAGAAAAAATACGGTTGTTTTGGCGCCTACCGGAGTCTCGGCAATCAATGTCACCGGACAGACTATCCATTCTTTTTTTAAATTTCCTCCGAAGTTTATCCAGAGGCAGGACATTCGCAGGCTGCGAAACCGCAGGCTGTTTGAAAAAATAGAGCTGATTATTATTGATGAGGTTTCCATGGTGCGCGCGGATTTGCTGGACGCGATTGACGCGGCGATGCGGCTTAATCGCGGTTTTGACGTTCCCTTCGGCGGCGCGCAGGTGGTGATGTTCGGCGATTTGTTTCAGCTGCCGCCGGTCATAAAGGGCAGGGAGCTTTTGGATTTTTTTGAAAAGCATTATGGAAGCCAGTATTTTTTCGATGCGCATGTCTTTAAGGATGTTAAATTGAAATTTATTGAGCTGCATAAAATATACCGCCAGTCGGATGCGGAGTTTATTGAATTACTGGAAAAAATACGGAATAAAAGGCAACTTAGGGAGGCCCTGGAAATCTTAAATAAACGGTGGCAGGAAGAATTGCCGCGGGATGGACATCAGGGTATCACACTTACCACGACCAACGATACATGTTTGCGTATAAATGAGGAGCACCTAAAGCGCTTAGTGTCTTTAGAATATCATTACCAGGCGCAGATTGACGAGAAATTCGAGGATTCGTTTTTTCCTACGGAATATGATTTAAAGCTTAAGGCCGGTGCCCAGGTGATGCTTATCCGGAATGACCCGGAAAAGAGATGGGTAAACGGCACTATTGCCAGGATTGCGCAGCTGAATGAGGATATGGTTAAGATATCCGTGGGTGATAATGTCTATGAGTTGGAAAAACAGACATGGAGCAAGGTTGAATACAGGTATGATAAACAAGAGGATACGATAACCGAGGAATTAATAGGGAGCTTTTTGCAATACCCTTTGAAGCTGGCCTGGGCAATAACGATTCATAAGAGCCAGGGAAAGACCTTTGATAAGGTGATTATCGACTTAGGCCGTGGGGCGTTTGCGCACGGACAGGTATACGTGGCGCTCAGCCGCTGCAGCAGCCTGGAAGGGATTGTGCTGAAGAGGCCGGTGCATGCGGCGGATATAGTGTTTGATTCAAAGATATATGATTTCCGGGAGAGATTTCTTAAAGTTACTTAGAGAAAATAATATAATCCGTATGGAACAATCAGGTCAGATAATGTGTTTTATGCCGGAATAAAAATTGAATAAACCCGCCATTTTTCGCTGCATTTGCAATATTAAAAAATATCAGGTATATTTTAATTACTGTGTGGAAATATCCGGATGTGTTGGTTGATGAAGCAGATAAGAACTGCGGGGCTGTAGATACCGAACAATAGGCGGAGGTGAAATATTCGTAAGGTATGATTAATTTGGCTTTGAGAATAATATTTTTCGTTTTTATGTTTACCTTTCTTTTTACGTTCACGGTAATGGGCGGTCAGAGTAATTTTGAGTATTTTAATGTCCCATCTTTGTTTGGCAAAGACATATTATCCCCCAGTACCCGGATTGACATACAGCTATTTCAGGTTATTTTTAAAAGTGGTTTTGAAAAAAAAGGCGATTTTCTTCCCCAAAGACTAAATCACGCAGAACCAGGAGAAGAAGAGATTTCTGATGCAAAGATTCGAGAAATCGTTCTGAAGATCGAAGGAGCGCGCGGCTTTGCCGAAGCGCTCAGCCGCCTGAATCCTAAAGAGATTTCGTATCTTAGGTTGGAACAGGTTGAGCAAGAACTGGTTACGATAGCAGGAAAGAGGCTATTGACACTTGAAGAATTGAAGCAACACATGGCAGATGAAGGGATAAAACGCCGGCAAGTCTGGGATTCAGAGTTGGTGCGGGAAGAAGCACCTATAGTCGAAGATCATTTCCAGGCCGATGAATACGCTTATGTTTATACGTTGGAGATACCTGAAAATCTCGGAGAAATCGGTACTTTTATTTTAACTTACAGAAATTCTAAGAGTTTTTGGCTTCCGGAGGATTTAGCCGTGAATGAGGGGCGCGTTGTAATATTTGATGTTAAAGTGAATGGCGGTTATAAACGGCTGGGCGTGTTGACCAAGTTTTTAAAAATGATGAAAAAAGAGGAAGAATTTAATAATGCTGATTTTATTTTTACGCAACTTGAAGCAGATAATAAGACGGCTTATTTGAAGATTCTGCGGAAAA
This sequence comes from Candidatus Omnitrophota bacterium, assembly GCA_018895275.1. Lineage (GTDB taxonomy): Bacteria > Omnitrophota > Gorgyraeia > B26-G9 > B26-G9 > JAHIOQ01. The sequence continues at coordinate 6,334 of JAHIOQ010000033.1, read as the reverse complement.
AAAATGATGCCATTGAACGGCCCGGAAAAGGAGTTTTGTTAGAGGCGGCAATAGAGAATCCTACGGGCAGGATAATAAAAAGAATCGGATTTATTCCGGTGCATTCTTGTGATTCTCAGGGAAAGATTTTTATTATTTATGCTTCGCCGGTTACTACGGATGCGCTTTGTTGCCTAACCCGCGAAGAAATTGAAAGGGTAGTAAAAGACGAGCATGAGGCGGAAAAAGTATTGGCCTCTGGTTCAATAGACAAAGTTTCCGGCAAGGTAATACATACAGCTATGCGGGATGCCGGAATTATTTTAAATCTCGCGAAAATTCTAAAGCAGAATATAACGCCGCAGTTTATTAAGCGGTTTATGAGTACTGACCCAACTTACACTTTTTCAGAAAGAAATCCGGTTGAAAAAAGCTTGTATTTCAACCCGGTTTTAAGACAACAAAGACAATTTGAAGTAGCGATAAATGTCTCAATTTAACTGCATACTGTACCTCCTTTTAAAATCTTACATGGTTTTTTTATCTTGAGAAAACTTAGTTTTTCGGCATTTTGTTCGTAAAAATCATCTTTTCGCTGTTCTGTAGCTATTTGTATTTTTACTAAAAATAGGGTACACTTAACAACATATTTTTCGTCCGCATAAACAGAAAATTATGGGCGGTTAGCGGCCATAAAACGCGGCGGGTCTGCCAATCAAATGTTAAGAAAAGAATGCTTCTGATGGCGCCGCGCCGCTTTTAGTTAAAAACTGATGATAACCCGGGAAATGGCAGAGCAACGCGGGACATACAAAATGAAATATAGCATAATATTAAAAATTATTGCTTTACTCCTTATCCAGTCATTCGTTGTATGGGATACTGCATGGGCAGAGAACGGAATTTTTCCGTGCAGTGATAACAAGGCGCGGGCCGGCACATTATCTCCTCAAGTTTGTATTCAGTTGGAATCATTCCGTATTGAGCTTAAAAGTTTGATGCAGCCCCGGGGAGAGTTTACGGAAATCTCTCCGCAAATTTCCCCTGATACTTTGCAAAATAACAGGCTCAAAATCGGTGTTTTTGTCAGCCAATTTAATCCGCTTACTGTATCCATGGAAGAAATGATGGAGCAAGCTAAGAAAAAATATAACTTAGATAAGATTATTCTTGTTCTCACCGAACATCCGGTGCATCGAAAAGTGGCCGGAACTACCGTAGAACAAAGGGTAGAAATGATAAAGAGATATATTCAAGGTAAAGAAGATTATCATTTGATGGTCAGCAAGGATTCTTTTTATCTCGATATCGGCAAAAACATAAAGAAGGAGCTTCCGCGCGCGGATATCCATTTTGTGATGGGGATGATGTCTTTTAATCGCATGCTGACCTGGGACTATTCAGCAGAAACAGTTGCGCTTGAGGAGTTATTTGAAGATTACAGCTTTATTGTTTCCGACCGGGAAAATCAAAATATAGATGATTTTTTAAGATTTAATCCGCAATATGAAAAATATTCCGGGAGTCTGAGCCGAATAGCTCTTGATAAACAATTTGAAGATGTCTCTTCGGCGAAAGCGCGTGTTTATGTAAAAGAAGGACAATCCATACATAAGCTTGTGCCGCATTTGATAGAAGAACATATAATGAAAAACAGTCTTTATCGCGGTTTTGCGGAGTGGTCGCAAGGCAGGGTTGCTCTTAGCGGAGAAGGATTTAAAAAGTACCTGGCGGATATGCTTGCTTCATACGAAGTCGCGGATGGGAAACGAAAGGTAATGGAATTAGTTAAAAAAGAGGTTAGAAGGCGGTTGGATCAGGGAGGAAAGGTAAATGTCGCGTCAATCGGCTGCGCGCAGGCATTTGATTTATTGGTATTGAAAAAAGAATTTCCGGATGAGCCAAACATAACGTATATGGGAATGGATACTAATCCCGATATCATTGATGAGGCAAAACAGGTTGCCGGAGACGTTCATTTTACGGTTCAGGATATAGTGGAAGGAGATCTTAGTGATTTTTACGGCAGGTTTGATGTGATTATGGCGGTTAATATTCTGCACGAAGTATATTCTTTCTACGGCCGGCATCGCCGCGGTGATTCTAAGGAAAAGATAGATCATGAGCTGGGGATATTTTATGTAAAAAAGGCTTTGGAAAACATTAAGAAACTTTTAACCCCGGGCGGCAACTTGATTTTATATGATGGGGCGGAGGTTTCTGCGCATGAACGGGAGGAAGAGATTACTATACGTTTTAAGAATAAAAGTACGAGGAGAAAATTTTACCGGTTTGCCCGGGAATTTTTGCCTAAACAGATAAGATATAAAAAAGCCTTTGGAGGTCTTTGGAATAATAAAGTAACTCTTACTCGTCAGGACTTTCTGCGTTTTGTGTGTGAATATCTTTATGTGGATGAGGATCGTTGGGATATTGAGCGGGAGGAAAGCTGGCAATATTTCAGTATAGAGGAATATGTGCAGGTACTTTATGAATTAGGGTTTACTGTGAGCGTAGATAACTTTACCCCGGCAAGACAGGTAGAACGCTGGGAAAAGGATACCGAGATTATCACAAAAGGTGTAGGTTTCCCTAAAATTGCTTTATGTTTGCATGCGGCACTGGATAAGGAGAATAAGCAGGAAGTGATTAATGCGGAAGAAGCAGCCTTTCTTATGCCTGAGCTTAAACCGGATGATTTTAAAGGCAGCAGAGGCAGGGTATTGGTGGCCGGCGGCGCGCAAGAATATATAAGGGCAGTGCGGTTGGCTGCTAAGGCCGCAATGCGCAGCGGTTCCGGAATGGTATACGGCGGGATAATGCGGAATTTATCAACAGCTTTTGAAAAAACCAAATTGGATGAAGTGATGCCGTTGCCATTACCTTATATTTACATCAGAGACGGGATTTGGAAAAGAATAAGGAGTCTGGTTGAGTATTGTTGCCGGATACTAAAGGCGATGAAGGCGGGCTATTATACTCCATCAGAGGAGGAAGAAGGAATATTCGGACCGCCTTCTGCGGATAAAATTCTTGAAGAGATAAAAGAAAAAAAGATATCGGTTTTGGCCCTGGGTTCGGGATTGAAGACGGAAAAAGCTCCGGCAAAAGAGATGGTTTATAAGCTGATTAAGCAGGCAAATATCCCCATTGTTTTAGACGCGGGCGGGCTTAATGCCGTAGCGGAGAAACCGTCAATTTTGAGAGAATCAGCCGGGCAAATAGTTATTACGCCTCATCTGGGGGAAATGGAGAGGTTAACCGGCAAATCAAAAGAATACATAATGAAGCATCGCCATGACGTAGCCAGAGAATTTGCCGCAAGCTATGGGGTTATTGTAGTATTAAAAGGAGATGCGGCAAATCCTACGTTAATTGCCGATCCCGAGGGGAATCTTTGCCTTAATACGGCGGGCAATCCTTGTATGGCTACTGCCGGGATGGGGGATGTGCTGAGCGGTGTTATCGCGAGCTTAATCGGGCAAGGACTTTCTCCGTACGAAGCGGCGTCGTTAGGGGTTTATATGCACAGCCGGGCCGGAGATTTAGCCGCGGATGAAAAAGGCCCGGGGCTAATCGCGTCGGATGTTATTAACTATTTGCCGCAGGTAATGAAAGAACTGCTGCAGAAAAGAGAAACAGCGATTCATCGCGATAAGAAGGTTAGTATTGATAGAAACGACGTAAAAGGGGTTGCCCATAACTACGGTTTTCACCTAACGAGAGAAAATAAGATTGTTCTGCCAGAAGGCTATAATACAAAAGTTGTTATTTTAGATACTAAGGAAAAAGGGAAAAAAGTGGTTAGGGGTTCTGATTGGGATAAAAAGGGGACGATATGGGAATGCGAGTTTTTTGATTATTTACGCCGCTGCGACAAAAATGTGGAAATTCCGAAAATTAATTCCACGAGCAAAGGAACACCCCTTTATATCAAAGGTGAAAAGATTTTTGTCGTGTATGATTATGAAAGCGGGCATCTGGTAAAGCTTGAAGAATTATCAGATCAAAACCAAAAAAATGCCGCTGCGTTTTTGGCAAAGCAGCACGACTATACGCTGAACAACGGGTTTAGGCCGCTTAAAGGAGAAAGAATAACCGATACAATTATTGAGTTTGCCGGGATTGAACATCGAGAGAGAAATTTGGATATGGCTTATCAAGCTTTAGCGGCGAAAGGGATTGAGAACTTAACTAATGCGGAAAGACTGCTTGTTGACAATTATCCGTTTTTTAAAGAACAGATAACCGTATTGCAAGAAAATTTAAAAGGTAAATATGAAAAATTACCGCGGTGTATTATTCACGGCGATTTCAGGCCGGAAAACGTCCTGTATGATGATGAAGGGAAAGTAAAAAATGTTTTGGACTGGGATACGGCGCGGCAGGAAGTACGGATTTATGATGTAGTAAGGAGCCTGTTTTATGACCTCAATAAAGATGGCATGGCGTTCAATATGGAAGAGCTTAAAAAATGGGTTATCCATTATCAGCAGGCGGCAGAGAAGCGCGGGTATCCGTTATCCGAGGCTGAAATCAGAGTGATTCCGGAGATGCTGAGGGCTAGGTTCATTCAACAGTTTATATGGCTGATCCGATGGGAAACAATGGAGATAGTTGGCAATGACCCGGTTAAATTGAAATTTTTTGATAATATGGTTAAAGCGGCACGAGTTTTGGATGAGCAGGCGTGGGAAAAGTTTATTCAAGAGTTATTGTACCGAAAACAAGTTGAGGAGGTAAATCTGCATGAAGAGCCGTTTATAACTTCGGTTAAAGAATATCATGCTGAAAAGATAAATGTTTTGATTGAACAGGCGATATGATTCATCTGCCGATATAGGCCATTGAGCGGCCGTCACCAACCGGCCAGCCGGAAGAGTAGTCAATCCGGCATATCTCGACGCTGTTATTTTCAAGGAGGATTTCATCTGCGGTGTTTGCCAGGATAAATCCTTTGTATTCGTAATCCGGTATATATCCGCCGTTTTGTATGGGGTCCGCGTTTCTTCCCAGGACAAGAAATCCCAGTGCCGGAACTATCAGGGGGCCGTTGTTGTTGATCTGATGTTCATCTGTGCCTGCGTCTTTGATTGTCCATTGGTTGATATCGATGTCTGTTTCTTCGTCATTAAATTTCAACTCAATTTCTTTTTTTTTATTTTTATGATAGAATAATGCGCAAATAACTTATAACACTAATGGGTAATAAAAATCATGGAAAAACCGACAAATTTTATCCGGGAAATTATTGACGAGGACTTAAAGAACAACAAAAACGACGGCCGCGTGCATACGCGTTTCCCGCCGGAGCCTAACGGCTATCTGCATATCGGCCATGCCAAGTCGATATGCCTTAATTTCGGCATTGCCGCGGATTATAACGGCCACTGCAACCTGCGTTTTGACGATACCAATCCCTGTAAAGAGGAAACGGAGTATGTGGATTCGATACGGGAAGACGTGCGCTGGCTGGGATTTGACTGGCAGGAGCGCGAGTTCTATGCCTCGGATTATTTTGAGCCGTTATATGATTACGCGGTTGCTTTAATCAAAAAGGGCAAGGCCTATGTGTGCGATTTGACGCCGGAGCAGATGAGGGAATACCGCGGTAGACTTACGGAACCGGGAAAGAACAGCCCGTATCGCGAACGTTCGGCAGAAGAAAATCTTAACTTGTTCCGGCGGATGAGAGGGGGCGAGTTTTCCGACGGCGCGCGCGTGCTACGGGCAAAGATTGATATGGCCGCCTCAAATTTTAATATGCGCGATCCGGTTATGTACCGGATCATGCGCGCAACACATCACCGGACGCAAGATAAGTGGTGTATCTACCCGATGTATGATTTCGCGCATGGCTTTTGCGATTCGATTGAGAAGATTACGCATTCGATTTGCACCCTGGAATTTGAAAACCACCGGCCTTTGTACAATTGGTTTATTGAAGCGCTGGGCGTGTATCATCCGCGGCAGATTGAATTCGCGCGTCTCAATCTGACGTATACGGTACTCAGTAAACGCAAATTATTACGGTTGGTACAGGAAAAACAGGTCGCGGGCTGGGATGACCCGCGCATGCCCACGCTTTCCGGCCTGCGCCGGAGAGGGTATACCTCCGACTCAATACGTAAATTTTGTGAACGCATCGGCGTGGCAAAGTTTAACAGCGTAATCGATATCAACGTGCTGGAAAACTGCCTTAGGGAAGACCTGAATAAGCGGGCGCAGAGGGTTATGGCCGTATTACGGCCTTTAAAAATGGTTATCGATAATTATCCGCCGGAGAAGACGGAAGAATTAGACGCGATAAATAATCCCGAGGATTCTTCCATGGGGACGCGCAAGGTGCCTTTTT
>JAHIOQ010000032.1 GCA_018895275.1 Candidatus Omnitrophota bacterium | reverse complement strand
ACAGCTTTTCTGTTAACATCTATTTGACCTCCATGGGTTTCACCCTTTGGGTGATGGTTACTGTTTTTGTTATATAACCATTGTACCATCGGAGGTCGTTCTTTTTTACTCCTTTTTTTATTTTCTATTTAGGATTTAGGGGATAAACCCATTGCCCTTCGCCCTTCGTCGGATCCGCTTCAGCAAATATTTTAGTAACAAGGTCCTGCTTAACATAAAGATACGGATAATCCCGATAATGGCCTGTTGCCGGTTTTACCTGAGGATCATTAAAATCATTAGACAGTGTAAATACCCGTTTTTTGGAAATAATCGCGCTGACTACCCATTCTTTAGTATTAAAATTACCTTTTAGATACACATTTTCCTCCCCTAACACGGTAAACCCATTGCTGCTGAATTTGCGCGGTAAGGTTTCGGCGTTTGCTAATCTCAGGGGAACCTGTGAATATATAATCCCATTATCGGGATAAGCCCCTGCCGCCTGCATTTCTCCCAGGTTAATCTCCAACACAATATTCCACTCTCCGGTAAAAGTGTTTATAAATTTTACTTTTTTAGCCACTTTACCGTTACTGCCGCCATCGGTTAATGTATCCACGGCAGCATCAATACTTTTTTCCAGCACATTCCGCCATTCGGTTTTATCATTATATGTCCCGTCGAAACTCTCATCCAGGCCGATATAAATGCCCTGGCGCTGCGCGAGACGTGAATATGTAACATTAAACTGTGGCGGATCAAGGTTTTCCCCGCCATGCCCCGCGGTCCGCACAATCCCCTTCAACTTGGAATCCTGCAAAAAGTTACTCCAGGCATTCAGCTGTTTTGCGGAATCCGTGTGTTTAACCGCTACTGTCCCGCCGGACGCTAATTCATCTCCGTATGTTTCATCCATAATTTCATCATCCATATAACCTGGGACCCTCTCTTTGCCGATAGCCGTCCAATAATCCTGGCTCTTAAACATATCCCAATATGTCTTTGCTCCGGGATGCGCCGCTAAATCCGCGGGATCTACCCCAATCACTTTTCCCCCTTCAATCGCCCAATATGTCTCCTCTACATTTACCTTATTGCCGCTATTATCATATGTATAAAACGTAACCGTCTTATCATTACCATTCCTGCCTTTATACTTGGCCCAGTTCCATTGCTGCTCCAACTCCGCGGGGATCTCGGTCCAAGGCCCGGAAGTAATTTTTCCTGCTGCATCTATACTCTCATAAGGCTTTATCCAGATATTCAATTTGTTTAAAGCTGCTTTATTGTCATTTATAATCAAGTTGCTTATTTGCGTATCCTTTGCATTGGGAGCAATATAATTCCAGGACGACTTATCCCCGTAAAAGTAATATTCTGAATTTCTAAACCCCTGAGTAAGCCATTCTCCCGCGTTTGTATTCGCATAATATGTCGCGTTAGATTTCCAGCCCCAATAGCGCGTGCCGTATTTATCCCAGAAATAATAGCCGAAATCCCCCGGCTTATTATTTGCGTCATCACGGAAAACATCGGTATATTTATCTAATCTCACCATCGGCGCCTTGCCATCATAGACGCCGTCATAACTGTCAAGATAATTCGGAGCAGGATATTGGTCGGCTCCGGCATAATAAATCTTTCCGTTTTCGCCTGTACTCAACTCACAGATGTTTTCCAAACGCACCGGATAATCAAGCCTGATATTACCGTTGGAATGAATCCCGCCTCCGTTAAGACGCGGATAAACGCCTACGGCATTATCTAAATCTATATCATACGGACTATAATAGAAGAAGTCATAGATCCCTTTTCGGTTTAATTTGTATTGTAATACTTTTTTAACATCCCCGCTTATCCCCACAGCTACTACTATTGTCGTATCCTCGTTATTCTTATCCGGGTATGCCTTAACCATGAAATTACCGTTATTAGCAACATAAAAACCATCCGCATTAAAATAGCAATCCGCGCGCAGCTGCTGCAGGTAGCTTGCATCCGAGGAATCCAATGGCAATAATGCATCCTTATCGTTATTCCATTTATGGGTATACCACTTCCAGCCTAAATTCTGTGATTCATAAACCGCATAAGCCACCCCCATCTCAGCCTTATTTAATGCCTTAACCCCCTCAGTCTCAAGGGTTATCTGCTTATTTTGCTGTATGAAAAAAGTAAATACAGCCCCCATAATTACCACAACGACAAACAGAACAAGATATGTCATGATCAATATCGCACCCTTATTATTATGCAGGATCTTCATGTCTCCTCCTTTGTACGAATTAATTGCGAAAATTAATCCGGTTTTTTAAACTAACCGCAAGCGGCACATTGAGCGCGATGCCGCGCAGCAAACTTTTAGTAGCGCTAATAGACACCTCGATTATTTCCAGGTTACTATCAAGCACATACTTTTTTAAACTACCGGAATAGCGATATCCGTTAACCTGAAAAGCAGTTATATTCGTCGATATGGTTGTCTGAGAATCCATGGCGCCCGCACTATCCCAAAGTCGCCGTTTCAATTCATTGGACGCGCTGTCCCGGTAATATTCGATTGACCAGTCCAAATGTCCATCAGCTCCCCATTCAGTCTGGTTATACTGATCCACAAAATCACCGTCCGCGTCCCAATCAACCGGAACCTGAAATTCAACGCTTACTCCTGAACTTGCCTTATTACCCGCCTGATCCATCGGCAAGTCATATATCTGCACATAAAGCGGATTCGACATCCGCGCTTCTTTTACAACTAAATTCATTGCCTTTCTCGCGTTATTGCTCAAATCCCCCTTTGCCATTGATAAATTAAAAATTCTATTCTGTGAAATCAATACATTAAACAATGAACCCATAATCAAAGTTATTATCCCCAGCGAAACAATAACTTCAACCAAAGTAAACCCCGTTAGAGAACTTCGTCCTTTTATCCCGTTAGAAATATTATTTTTAATGGGACTAACGGTTATGCTCGACGGTGGCTTTAAACCAGCGTCATCTCCCGGATATCCACCCCCGACTTCGTCGGGGGCTTTCTCTAACGGGGTAAAGCCGGAATTAAAATTACGCATATACAAAATTCCCTTTCCTTATTTATCTAAATAAAATAGCGGTGCTTAGGGCGCAGGGTGAATCCATTTGCCCGTTATTATTTTTATCTTCACCGGCATCAAGCACACCGTTTAAATTCGTATCCTCGCCTATAACCCTGTTTCGCTGCCTCCAGCAAATCACTGCCCTGACTTCAAGTAAAAAATCAGGCTCAAGCACTGCGACAGAAATTAATCCGCTATGAGTAACCCCTCTATTTGTTAAAATATCCACACTAAAATTAGTATTATTATATTTTGCCGCAATATCATCAAAAGGCACATTACGGATTTCATCCATTTTACCCTGGATTTCATTCATCGCCGGAACAAAATTATCATTATTCTCACTAACGTTCATAAGATTACAAAATATCTGCAGCGTCCCGGTAATAGCCACAACCATGATCATCGTAGCAATTATTATTTCTACCAGCGTAAACCCCGTTAGAGAGCTTCGTTTTCTAACCCCGTTTAGAGATTTATCTCTAACGGGGCTAACACTATGCCCCGATAGTGGTTTAATACCGCCATCGGCTTCAAGCGGAGATAACCGCCGCTTGAAATCAATGAATTTCTCTAACGGGGTAAAACCTTTTTTATTCATTGATCTTCCTTCCCTCATAATAAGTATAAGTAAAAAAAAACCAAGCTGCCTTTTATTTCGGTAGCTCGGCTGTCATAGGTTTTGCCCTTATTTCGGTAACCCGGCTGTCTAATAAGGTTCACCTTTAGACCCGCGGCTTTGCTCCAAACAGCGCCCCTTAGCGCCTGTTTTGGAATCCCGTCAGCACGCGTATATCCGGCATCCCGACGGAATGCCCCCGTTTTTCAACGGGTTTGCCTTTGTCGATAAAAGGGTACAATAAATAAAACATTTATATACTGTATCCGTTATAATTATACATCATATCGATACATTTGTCAATCTTTTGCAAACAGTTTAAGTTGTTTATTTATAAATTACTACAATTAACCAATCAGCTCCGTAATCTTGAATATCGGCAAAAACATGGCGATTACGATTGAACCGACAACAATACCGAGAAAAGCGATAATCAGCGGCTCTATCAAACTAGTTAACCCGCTGACTGCCGCATCAACCTGATCTTCGTAAAAATCGGCAATTTTACTGAGCATTTTCTCAAGCTCTCCGGATTCTTCCCCTACGGATATCATTCTCGTAACCATCGGCGGAAATGCCTTACTTTTTACCAACGGCTGCGAGATACTTTCTCCTTCACGGATTCCAATCCGCGCCTTTTCCACGGCAGCTTCGATTACGACGTTTCCTGCCGTCTTCCCGACAATCTCCAGTGCGCCCAGGATCGGCACCCCGCTGCGGATAAGCGTAGAAAGCGTGCGCGAAAAACGCGCCACGGCAACTTTTCTCAGCAATGCGCCGAAAACCGGAAGGTTCAATTTGATTTGGTCAAATTTCGCGCGGCCTTTCGGCGTCTGGATCAATCTTCCGACGCCAAAGCCGACAAGGCCGATAACGCCCACGGCATAGATAAAATACTGGCGCAAGGTGTCCGAAATACCGATGAGGATCTGCGTGGGCAGCGGCAGGGTTCCTCCCAATGTGGCAAATATTTCTTTAAACGTGGGAATTACTTTAAGCAAAAGCACCAAAGTAATACCGACGGCCATTAAGGAAACAACCAAAGGGTAAATCATCGCTGATTTTACTTTACGCTGCAGCTGCTCGTTTTTTTCCAAATAACCGGCAAGCCTCTCGAGAATCTCATCAAGCATACCGCTGGTTTCCCCGGCCTTGACCATATTCGCGTACAGCACGCTGAAGACTTTCGGATGTTTCTCCAGCGCTCCCGATAAACTCGCTCCGGATTCAACATCGCCCCTGATCGTGGAAACAACTCCCCGAAATACGGGACTTTCCATCTGTTCACTTAAGATATCAAGGCTCTGCACCAGCGGGATACCGGCGTTAACCATTGTCGCCAGCTGCCGGGAAAAGATAACCAGTTCCTCCGCTTTTACTTTTTTGTTCTTAAAAGCCGCGGGGGGTTTTCCCTTCTTTTCTTCCGTAATGGATATGATGATATAATTTTTGACGCGAAGCATATCCAGGGCTACTGCTTCATCTTTAGCCTCGATCAAATCAGTTACCGTATTGCCTTGCTCATCTTTTGCAAGGTATTTAAATAAAGGCATCGCTTCCTCCTTACTTCACACCCATTGAATAACAACTTTTTACTTATTATAACGTATATTATTTTTTTTTAAAACATCTTTTTATTTATTCTTTGGAAGTAACCCGCAGCACTTCTTCAAGCGTTGTCTGTCCGTCCAAAAATTTTTTTATTCCCGTATCCCGCAGGGAAGACATGTGCAGCTTACTGCGCGCATAGCGCTTAATCTCATCGCTCGAACAGCGCTGCATTACCATGCTCCTTATTTCATCGTTAACAACCATGATTTCCAAAAGCGCAAAACGCCCCCGGTACCCGGATTTGCCGCATTTTCCGCAGCCCCTCCCCCTATATACGGTAACCTCGCTTGAATCCAAATGCAGTTCTAAACGGTCCAAAACCGATTGGGGAACCTTATAGGGCTCCTTACAATCAGGGCATATCTTACGCGCAAGCCTTTGCGCGGCAACGGCAATAATACTGCTCGCGATCAGGAACGGTTCCACGCCCATATCAATAAGCCGGGTAATCGCTCCCGGCGCGTCATTGGTATGCAAGGTGCTTAACAATAAGGCTCCGGTCAGGGCCGCCTTAACCGCAATGTCCGCGGTCTCAAAATCACGAATTTCTCCGACCATAAGCACATCGGGATTTTGCCGCAATATCGAACGCAGCGCCTGGGAAAAATTCAGCCCGATATCCGGCTTAACCTGTACCTGGGTTATGCCTTCTACCTGGTATTCAACCGGGTCTTCTACGGTAATAATATTCCTTTCCGGCAGATTAAGCTTGTTCAGCACCGAATACAGCGTCGTGGATTTTCCGCTGCCCGTCGGCCCGGTAACAAGGATCATCCCATAGGGCCGGCTGACCGCATATTGAAAAGCGTCCAGCGCTTCCGGTAAAAATCCAAGCACCTCAAGCCCGATACTCAGATTTGCCTTGTCCAAGGCACGCATAACTACTTTTTCACCGAAGCTGATCGGCAACACGGAAACGCGAAAATCAACCTCTTTTTCTTCCAGCTTGACCTTAAATCTTCCGTCCTGAGGGATAAGCCGCTGTGTAATATCCATATTCGACATTATTTTCAGGCGCGCGGTTATCGCATTTTGTACCTTTTTCGGCAGGCGCACCGCTTCGCTCAATGACCCGTCAATCCGATACCGTATGCGAATATCCGTCTCATACGGCTCTATATGTATATCGGAAGCGCGTTTTATCAAGGCTTCGGCTATCAAGGCATCAATCATTTTGACAATCGGCGCTTCCGAACTGGAACGGATTACTTCGCCGATGTCTATTTGCTCCTGCTCTTTTACGATTTGAATATCCTCATCGGAAATCTCCTTAACAAGATCACCCAAAGACCCGCTTGCTTTTGCTTCTTCCTTATGATGATAAAAGCGGTCTATAGCGGTACTGATATCATTGAGAGGCGCAACAACCGGGGTGATGTCGTAGCCGGTGAGGGCCTTAATATCATCTATGGCCAGCACATTTAAAGGGTCGCTCATAGCCACGGTGAGCATGTTTCCTGTCTGCGAAACACATATCAAGCGATAGTGGCGCGCTACATGCTCAGGGATGATCTTAATTATTTCTTCTCTGCCTTTAAATTTTGAGAGATTGATCGGAGGAATATTTAAGTAACGGCAGAAGCAATTAACAATATCCTCCTCCTTAACAAACCCCTCTTCAACCAGTATTGTCGCCAGCTGTCCGCCCTTTTTATGATGTAACGCCAATGCCCGGCTGACATCTTTTGCATCAATCAGGTTATAATCCAGCAAAAGTTCGTTTAGACGTTTTCTCCCTTTATGCATTAATTCTCCCTTCCTTAGCCCGAATATTTCACACTACCTTCTACTGCAGCAACGTATCTACTTGCGTCTACTTCAGTTTGCTTCATCAGAGTCCTCGACGTATCACAGCGGATACGCCTGCGGGCTCTTCAGTCGCAACCTTCGTATACACAAGTATCTACGCCGCTTCGCTGCGAAGTTAGTATGAAATATCCGGGTTAGCTGTCCGCAACCGTCAGCCGGGTAATTTCTTCTAACGTTGTAATACCTTTCAATGCCTTGGTAACTCCGTTTTCCCGCAAGGTGCTCATGCCTTCTTTGCGCGCCAGTGCCTTAAGCTCGTTTTCCTGCGCCCGCTGCATAATCAAATCTCTAACCGCCGGGGTCAGGACTAAAACCTCGCATAGGCCGATTCTGCCGCGATACCCGGTATTTTCGCATTTCGGGCAGCCTTTCGCCCGGTACAATTCTTTAAACTCACCGGTAATCCTGAATTTTTCCCTTATCTCCGCAGTTATGGCATAGGCATTTTTGCAAAAGGGGCAAAGTTTTCGTATCAAACGCTGCGCGCAGATTAAAAGGCAGGAAGAAGTAATCAGAAACGGCTCAATCCCCATATTTACCATTCTGGTCACCGCGCCCGCCGCCTCGGTTGTATGCAGTGTACTTAAGACCAGGTGCCCGGTAAGCGCCGCTTTAATCCCGATATCCAGCGTCTCCACGTCGCGGATTTCACCGACCATGATCACATCGGGGTCCTGGCGCAGAAATGAGCGCAGGGCCAAAGCAAACGTGAACCCCACCTCAGGATGCACGTTGACCTGGTTCACTCCCGCCAGCTGGTATTCGACCGGATCTTCCGCAGTACATATATTCTTTTCCGGATCGTCCACATACTTAAGAATACTGTAAAGCGTGGTTGATTTTCCGCTGCCGGTCGGGCCGCAAACCAATATCATACCATGCGGCTCAAGCGAAATTTCTTTGATATTTTTAAGCGGTTCGGCCTCAAATCCCATTTTATCTATGTCCAGCACTACTACGGCCTTATCCAAAACACGCAGCGCGACTTTTTCTCCGTGGCTTGTGGGCATAATCGAAACGCGAAAATCAACTTCACGGTCATGTATCTTTATTTTAAACCTGCCGTCCTGCGGCAACCGATGCTCGGCAATATTCAAAACCGACATAACCTTAATACGCGAAACAATTGCTTCCTGCATCGATTTCGGCGGCGGCGGAAATTCCTGCAGAATTCCGTCGAGACGATACCTCAAGCGCAGTTTCTTTTCCTGCGGTTCAATCAAAATATCACTCGCCTGTTTTTTTATCGCGTCGGTAAGTATCATATTCGTAACTTTTACAACCGGCGCGCCTTCAATGTCCCGAAGCAGCTGCTGCGTATTTACGGACACCTCCGGCGCTTCTTTTTCCTCTATAATCTCCAGTCCCATATCTTTTACATTATCTATAAATCCGCGGAGCTGTTCATTCGTCGATACGCTATAGTAATTATCGATGGCCGCCTTCATTTCCGCTTCGCCGGCAACAACTACTTTCAATTCATAATTAGTAAGTACTTTTAATTCATCTATGGCCAGGATATTGAGCGGATCAACCATGGCTATCGTCAAGACTTTACCGATGCGCGAAACCGGTATCACCTGATATTTCTCCGCCGTAAGCCGCGAAACGATTTTAGCGACCTCCGGGTCTATCTTAATTTTCGCGAGATTTATCGGCGGGATACGCAGGCTCTGGCTGAAAACGATAACGAGGTCCTTTTGGCTGATGTACCCCATCGTCGTCAATACTTCGCTCAAACGCCGGCCGGTTTTATGCTGCGTTTCAATCGCCTCATCCAACTGCTCCTTGGTAAGAAAGTTGGACCGGGTTAAGACTTCGAGCATTTTCTCTATTACACTTTGAACCATGACCTAGACCTCAACAATGCCGGCGTTATACGTAATACTTTTCAATCGCATTATTAATATCAGAAAAGGTAGAAATAAATGTTTCAACATTTAGCGCAGTTATCTTCCTGATTTCGTCCTGCGCGGCAGCATTGAGAGGATCCGCCATGGACAGCGTGAGAATATTTCCGATTTGATCGATAGGAATAAGATAATATTTCAAGGCAGTTTCTTTGGGCACCAATTTTACGATTTCAGCATCAATCTCGTAATTCGTCAATTGCAAATAAGGAAACCCGAATTGAGTTACCATGTTGCTTACCAAATCCTCCTCACTAAGAAATCCCAGGTTGATTAAAATCTTCGACAGGAGCCCACTTTGTTTATTTTGAATTTCCTTCGCCTGGACCAGTTGCTCAGAGGAAATAATGCCCATCTCCATCAAGACATTCTCCAGTTTCTGCGCGCTATCCGTTTGTTCCGAAATGCTGTTTTCTATCTGTTCTTTCGTAACAAAACCAAGCTTAACAAGAATCTGCCCCAGCAGCCCCCCTTCTTTAAGCTGAACCTCCAGAGCGGCATCAAGCTGCTCCTGGGTAAGCAGGTTCTTTTCAATTAACATATTGCCTAATTGCTTGGTTTTTGATTTTTTTACAGCCATAAATGGATTCCCCACGGCGCAGATTTTTAATTACTTCTTTAAAAGCCGAATAAGATCATCCGGGTCCATTGACCGGCCTATGGCATGTTCATAAGAAATCAGTTTACGCACGTAAAGATCGCACAGAGACTGATTCATCGTGACCATGCCCTCTTTCTGTCCGGTTTGAATAATCGAATAAATCTGGTGGCCTTTCTGTTCCCGAATCATACTTTTTAACGCAGCCGTTGCCACCATAACCTCCAAAGCCAGCACGCGGCCTGCGCCTCCGACTTTCGGAATCAACTGTTGAGAAAGGATTCCCAATAACACAAAGGAAAGCTGTGTCCTCACCTGCTGCTGTTGATGCGAAGGAAATACATCGATAATCCGGTTTATCGTCTGTACCGCATCGGAAGTATGCAGCGTGGCAAAAACCAGATGGCCGGTTTCCGCAATCGTAAGCGCCGCCTCTATGGTCTCCATATCTCTCATTTCGCCGATGAGAATCACATCGGGATCCTGCCTCAATACATACTTCAAGGCCCTGGCAAAAGTCTTGGTATCCTGTCCGACCTCGCGCTGGTCGATAACCGCTCTCTTATTGCGGTGAACAAATTCTATCGGATCTTCCACGGTGATAATATGGCACTGGCGTTCGTCGTTAACTTTATCAACAATCGAAGCCAGGGTCGTTGACTTACCGCAACCGGTAGCCCCGGTTACAAGTACCAGCCCTTTCGGCCTACGGGAAAGCTCCGTAATAACCTTTACCGGCAGGCCGCACTCGGAAAATGTCGAAATCTTAAACGGAATCACGCGCAGCGCCGCCCCTACATATCCGCGCTGAAAAAATATGTTCATACGAAACCGACTCAGGCCTTCCACTTCAAAAGACCGGTCCAATTCCTTCTCTCTTTCGAATATCTCCACTTCTTCCGGAGACAAAAGGCTATAAATCAGTTCCCGCACTTCTGTTGTCGAAAGAACCGCCGGGTCCGCGGGCACAAGGTTTTCATCAATTCGCAAATACGGCGGAGAATTCGCGCCCAGATGCAAGTCAGAGCCTTTTCTTTCAATAAGCAACTGTAATAATTTCGCCATCTCTATTGCCATCTTAACCTCTTTTTTCCTCTGTTGACAACCCTTTATGAATTCTTAATGCCGTATAGATAAGCCGTGCGGCCTCCTCAAACCCCTTTTCTTTCGCAAAAAAGCCCGAAATACCGAGCTGGGTGGCTTGATGCAGGCTCTCTTTGGTGCCGTATGCGCTGAAAATGATAACCGGCATCTTGCTGAAACTGCGGATTTGCCGCAGGATTTCAATACCGTCTGCCCCCGGAAGCTTTAAATCAAGAAAGATAATATGATAATTATTGGTCTTAACCCACTCGATAACGTGCTCGCCGCTATATAAAACATCCACGTTAAATTTCCGGCTCTTCAGCCAATACTGCATCATATTGATAAAATCAACGTCATCATCAACAAGCAGAACCTTCGTTTCTTCGCTCATAATTCCACCTCTTGTCTATTAGCACGTTCTGTCAAAAATTATTAGTATCTACCTTCCATCTTTAAAAAAACGCTTGAAATCTTCAAGATCACTCACATGCAATGAAGCCTCCTGATAGCTGATTTTCCCCTCACGGTAAAGTTCGAACAAGGATTGGTTCATTGTCTTCATGCCTTCTTTCTGCCCGGTTTGAATCATAGAAAATATCTGATGAATTTTATCTTCCCGAATCATCGTCCTGACTCCAAAGTTGGAAACCATTATCTCCACCGCTAAACACAGGCCGCTAGAGTCCGTCTTTGGCAGCAGCTGTTGAGAAATGGTCGCCAACAAAACGTAGGAAAGCTGCGTGCGTACCTGTGACTGTTGAGACCCCGGAAAAACGTCGATAATTCGGTTAATTGTCTGCACACAATCCGTAGTATGTAATGTGGCAAATACCAAATGCCCGGTTTCAGCGATATTAAGCGCCGCCTGTATTGTCTCAAAATCACGCATTTCACCAATAAGAATGACATCCGGATCCTGACGCAATATATACTTTAGGGCAGGGCCAAAACCAAGCGTATCATTTCCCACTTCTCTCTGGGTAATAATACTCTTTTTGTTTTTATGCACAACCTCGACGGGATCCTCGATTGTTATAATATGACAGTAACGTTCGGCATTAATCCGGTCAACAATTGACGCCAGCGTGGTGGTTTTCCCTACCCCGGTTGCTCCTGTAACCAACACCAGCCCGCTTTTGCTTCTGCAGATACTTGCCATCTGTTCTTCCGGCAGCCCCAATGTCTTAAAATCAGGTACCGTCAACGGTACGGAGCGGATTGCCGCACATACCGCCCCTCTATGGTAAAACGCATTTAAACGAAACCGCCCTTTATCCTCAAGAGAAAAGCCTTTATCCAGCTCTTTTCTTTTTTCCAGAATTTTTATTTCCGTTTCATTCAGCAAAGCATAAACCAGTTTTTTCGAGTCTTCCGCAGACAAGACATCCTTTTCAACTGCCGTCAATTTACCATTAATTCTTACTATAGGAAAAGTTTCCGCGTGGATATGTAAATCCGAGCCCCCTTTTTCCAGCATAATATTAAGTAATTTTTCTATATTAGATGCCATATATCACCTGTTTTTCCTGATAAGTTATTACTTGAATGAATATAACATATATCTTAAACTAAGTCAAACACCGGATTTGACACAACTCTCCTGCAGGGCCTGACGCCGGACCCCGCAGTCGATGTGCTCCCACGGCAGGCAAGCTTGAAAATCGTGATGCTTATGCACAAAGTAGTCCGGAGCAATTTCCGCCTGCCGGAATGCATCCATCCAAATATTAAAATTAAATTTATCTGTCCAGGCATCGAACCGCGCGCCGTTTTCAAAGGCTTTTTTTATCACGGCCGCGGCAGAACGGTCCGCACGGGAAAGGTATGCTTCCACGTAACTCATCCGAACATTATGAAAGTCTACATCAAGATATTTGCCGCTTAAACGACGGCGCAGGAATTCCTGTTTTGCGGACAAGCTGCTCATATCATCCATCCCCAGCCATTGAAACGGAGTATGCGGTTTCGGTATATAATTGGAGATACCGATACTGACCTTTCCGCGCCGGCCGTCTATCGCTTTACGCAGAGAGGAAAACTCTTCGATCAAATTTATCATGCAGAGCAAATCCTCTTCCGTTTCCGTGGGAAGCCCAATCATAAAGTAAAGTTTCAGCCGCCGCCATCCGGCACGATATGCCTCAAGCACCGCTTCTTTCAATTCCCCCACGTCAATATTTTTATTAATCACTTTACGCAAACGCAGACTGCCCGCTTCCGGGGCAAAAGTCAGTCCGGTTTTTTTCAGCTCTCCCAACATGGAGATTATTCCCAAAAACTCTTTATCGATTCTTAATGACGGCAAAGATATACCCAGGCCTCTTTCCGCGCAAAATGCGTGCAGGCTCATTATCAGCTCTTTAAGATACGGATAGCTCGCGCTGGAAAGCGCGCAGAACGAAAGGGTATCATAGCCGGTAGCACGCCACGTCTTCTCCGCCATCCGGCGCACCTTTTCCACGCTGCGGACACGCACCGGATTCATCGTAAATCCCGCCTGACAGAACAAGCAGCGGTTAGGGCAGCCCCGCATTATCTCCAGGTTTATGCGGTCATGCACCACTTCAATAAACGGTACCGGCGGCGAAGTAGCGTAATCGTTATTTTCCAACGAATCCAGAAAACGGCGTTTAATCTTTGCCGCGGCTTCCGGAAAAAGCGGGATACGGCAAAACCCCTTGCCGCCGGCTTGCCGGTATTCGTAAAAACGCGGCAGGTATAAACCTTCGATCCCTGCCGCTTGCCTTAAAAAATTTTCTTTCTCCTTTGCGTAAGCCGCATCATCATTTTTCTCTAAGGCAGCCGTGTTATTTTTAAAAGTGCGGTAAAGCGCCGTAAACTCAAGCAGCATATCCTCCGCTTCGCCGAGAAAAAAAACATCAATAAATTCGGATAACGGTTCCGGGTTATAACAGCAAGGCCCTCCGGCAATAACCAGCGGATGGCGCAGCCGTTCACGCGAAGACAAAGGAATGTTTGCCAGATTGAGCATGTTCAGGACATTTGTATAGCCAAGTTCATACTGCAGGGAAAAACCGATAATATCGAATTCCGACAAGGGCGTCTTGCTTTCCAGTCCAAACAAAGGGATACCGCGCCGGCGAAGCTGCTGCTCCATATCCGTCCAGGGAGTAAAACAACGCTCGCAAAAAACATCATCCTGCCGGTTCAGGATATCATAAATTATCTTTAAACCCAGATGGCTCATCCCGATTTCATAGGCATCGGGAAAACACACGGCAAAATGAATCATATCCGGCGTCAGATGCTTATGAACGCTATTGAATTCACTGCCAATATAGCGCGCCGGTTTCTGCACTTCTAAAAGAAAATCGTTTATTACGGCAAAATCAGTCACGAATATCAAGCACCTCTTTTTGCTGCGGAATCATAAAGATAAACGCGCTTCCTTTGCCCACTTCACTTTCAGCCCAAACCTTTCCCCCGTGCAATTGCACAATATCCTTAACGATCGCCAGCCCCAGGCCTGAGCCTTTCGGGGCATTACCGACCGGTATTGCCCTGGTTTGTTCGAACTTTTCGAAAATACGCCCCAGGCTATCGGCAGGAATACCGCATCCGGTATCGATAACGGAAATCTTCACTTCCTTATCCGCCTTCTCCGCTTTTATCGCAACACTGCCGCCGGCCGGCGTAAATTTTATCGCATTACCGACAAGATTGGTAAATACCTGATTAAGCAGCTTTTCATCCGCGTCGAATTCTAGCGATTCCAATCCTTCTTTTTTTAACTCCACACCCCGGCTGCCGGCCCAGACCGAAAGCGTGCTAAAAACGCTTTCGACCACGTTAGGCAAAGACACGTGCGTATACTCCAAAGGCACGCGCCCGGCCTCCAGCTTTGCCACATCAAGCAGGTCATTGACAAGACCCATTAAGCGGGTGGCGCTATTATTGGCAATCTCCAGGAACTGTTTTTGCTCTTGAGGCAGGGGCTCTTTTGCCGATTCTAAAATAAGCGATATACTCTTTTGAATAGAAATAAGCGGCGCGCGCAAATCATGCGTAACATTAGATACAAACGTATCTTTCATGCGTTCCAGTTCTTTTTGCTTGGTAATATCGCTCAAAACCGAAACCACACCAATCGTTTCACCTTCCGGGCTTTCGATAACCGCATTACTGGCGCGCAAAGTCTTTTTCGTCTTTTCATCCGAGCCGGCCAATTCTATCTCAAACTCCTGATGTTTATCCTTGGAAAGGCTCACCATCTGTCCTTCCTGCAGCCCTTCCAAAATATGCTGTCCGATTTTATTTTCTTTACTTACGCCGAACAACTCTTCCGCCGCCGGATTGAGCAGCAGCACTTTGCCGTCATTATCAATAATCACCAGGCCTTCCGCGACATGGCGCAAAACAGAATTAATACGCTGTTTTTCGCGCTTAATCTTCCGATTTTCCTGAACCATCTCTTCCGTAGATTTTTTAACCGCCGCCTCTATCAGTCCCTCCGTCTGATTCAACTTTACTTTAAACACGGAATTTTCTTCCCTTAAGAGCTTCAGCTCTTTTTCTAAATCTTTTTTAGTCACCTTGGGCTGTTTCAGGCGTATGGTTTCCATATTTAATTTTTCCACCAGGACATCCTGCTCTTCTTCCGTAAACCCGGCCTTTTGAAACCGCTCTTCAATAATTTTCAGCACCTCTTCCACCGCCTTTTCCGGCCCGATCAATTTTAATATCTGCTTAACCAGGCGGCGGGTATTTTTCTTAAACTGATACGAAATAACTTCTTTGTCCGGCACTGCATCCGACTTGCCCGTAAAGAAATCGCTTACCCTGGCAACAATATCGTTATCTTTTTGCTCTTGATCCGCAGCTGCGGCTGTGCCGCCTGCTTCAGTGCCTAAACCTGACCCCCCTTTTTCATCCTTCTTAACGATCTCCTCTTCTTCTTTTATGCGGGCAAAACGGACTTCATTTAGGACTATGTGTTCGATATGTTCCTGTTCAAGGATCTGCTTCATCCCGCCTCTCTGAACAATCACTTCCGGTTTAAGCATAAGCAGTTTGAGAAAGCTTTCAAGTTCGGCTTCATTCAGGCCGTTCACAAAGGTCACTCCGACAACCGATATCTTTTTGAATTCCTGAACAAGATCTTTTGCCAGGTTTTGCAATTCATCCAATGACTCTTCGCAAATTAAAATCTTATCTTCAAAAACATCCAGGCTAAAATCACCATAAGATTTAAAAAAAGCGCCCAGGCCGAGAAAAAGCTTCAAGACCGATTCTGTAACCATCGGATGTGTAGCCGGGTAAAGAGGAATTTTTTTCAGAGCAGAAATAAATGCTTTAATTAAATCCACTATGTCTTTTTCTTCTTTTGAGCCCTTCGGCGGTTTTTCCCACTTTTTAAATTCCATGTTCATATTTTCCTCCCCTCCTAATTATGTACGCTCAAAACATTGTCTTATGCATGCGTACGTTAAACAGAAAACCAACGGCGATAAGGTTTGAAATCAGGGCCGAGCCTCCATAACTGATAAAAGGCAAAGGCATTCCCACTACAGGCATCAGCCCCAAAGTCATACCGATATTTATTATAACATGCAATGCAAGCATTGTCGTTACTCCGACAGCAATAAGTTTACCGGAGATATCATTTGTCGTCTCGGCAATCTTAAGCCCGCGCATAACTAAAAGCAAAAAAACAAACAATACAATCGCCGTACCGATAAATCCCCATTCCTCTCCGACAACGGAAAAGATAAAATCCGTATGGCGTTCGGGAAGAAAATTAAGCTGGTTTTGCGTACCGGTAAGCCATCCCTTGCCCATACACATCCCGGAACCGATCGCTATTTTAGACTGATTAATCGTATACCCGGCCCCCAAAGGATCGAGGTCGGGATTAATAAATACAAGCAGGCGGTCCCGCTGATAGTCCTTAAGCAGATACCAGCCCAACGGCAAACATGTAATTCCCGCGGCCAGCGCAATAATAAGATATTTCAGCCTAATCCCCCCGACCCATAACATGGATAAAAAAATCGGCGCGAAAACAAGTGCTGTGCCCAAATCCGGCTGTTTAAAAATCAACAGCATCGGGATTAAAACCATAAGGGCCGGGCCGATCAGCCCTCTTACCGTTTTTAAACGCTGCGGATTATCTCCGATCATTCTCGCCAGGGCCAATATTGTCACTATCTTGGAAATTTCAGACGGTTGGACCCCTATGCCGGCGATACTTATCCAGCGCTGCGCGCCCAGCGCGGTTTTGCCCATGACCAGCACAAGCAAAAGCAGAAAAATATCCAGGCCGTATAAAATATAAGAAGCACTTAAGAAAGAATGATACCCGGGAAGCGTCACAAAAAAAACAATGATTAATCCGATAAAAATCCAGACCATTTGCGTCAGGACAAAACTCTTACCCGTATCGAGCTGTTTTTGATATGAGGCGCTGAATAAGGCCACCAGTCCGAAAATCAATAATACGATAAGAATAAGTCCCAGAACATAGTCAATGTTTTTCAGCATTTATGAGCATCCGTTTTTTCTAGCCCGGATATTTCATGGTATCGTTGTAGCGAGCGCAGTAGACCATACCATGAAATATTCGGGCTAATGTTCTTTAAAATAAACAATTACCTGCCTGGCAATATCCGCGGCCTGGTCGCCGCCGTGCCCGCCGTGTTCAAGAAATACGGCAAAACAAATCTTTTTATTCGAGATTTCCGCAAAACCGACAAACCACGCGTGAGGCGGCCTTCCCCCTACCTGTGCCGTGCCTGTTTTGGCATAGATATCCACCCCTTCCAGATAAGCACGCCGCCCCGTACCTTCCGCGCTGTTTACCACGGCAAACATTCCCTTCTTTACCACTCGTAAGATTTCCGCTGAAAGTATATTCCTGCCCGGTTTAAGTCTTTTCTCGTCTTTTACGATATGCGGCATCACCTCATGCCCGCCGTTAGCAACAAGAGCGGCCATCTTCAGGGCCTGCACCGGGCTCACCAGCAAATAGCCCTGGCCTATAGAGAAATTCACCGTATCCCCCCCGTACCAGCGCTGACGCAATACGGAATTTTTCCAGCGCGCATTCGGTACGGTACCCGCATCTTCTCCCGGCAGCTCTATGCCCGTAGCTTTTCCAAACCCGAATTCTTTTGCCGAAGCAGATAATATTCGTTCTCCGATTTTTAGCCCCACGTCCCAGAAGAAAACATTACAGGATACGGCAAGCGCCTTTTTGACATTAACCTCTCCGTGTCCGCTTTTAAGCCAGCAGTTACGCGTTGAATTGCCGATTATAAATTCTCCGGTACAATCGCACGTTGACTGCGCAGTTATTATGTTTTCAAAAAGCCCCGTATATGCCGTAACTATTTTAAAAATAGACCCCGGAGGATATGTCTTCAGATTCCGGTTGATGAGCGGAGCATCGCTATCCCGTAAAATCTTTTTTACCTCATCGGCCTTGCCGGTGTCGACAAAAAAATTAGGATCATACGAAGGCCCGCTGTATAAAGCGAGGATCTCTCCGCTATCCGCATCCATCACCCCTGCCGCACCTTTCGTATTGCCAATGAGGCCGCACAACAGCTCCTGCAGCTTTATATCGATCACCGTGTAAACGTCCTTGCCGCGCTCCGGATAGCGGTAACTAAGCACTTTAACGACATGCCCTGTATTATCGACTTCCAATTGCATGCCGCCCGGCTTTCCGCGCAAGGTATCATCAAAAGCACGCTCCAGGCCGTTTCTGCCGATAACATCCTTAATCCGGTAGCCGTATTTCTTTAATTGCGGATATTCGTTTTCGCGCATTTTCCCCACATAACCGACAAGATGTGCGGCCGCCTTAGCAAAGGGATAATAACGAATTGCCCGCGGTTTTATAAATACACCCGACAACTGCGCCATCTCCTGTTCAACCAAAAACGCCGTTTCCCGCGGAACATTGCCGGCAATCAGAACCGGAGAGAAAAAAGCATCGGCATTCCGCGCAAAAGTATCCGCAAGCGCCTCCGGGGTAACATTGATAAGTTTACTTAATTTTAAGAACAATACATCCTTGTTTTCCGGCTCTATCTCCTGCGGAACGGCCGCGACATCAAATGCCAGCCGGTTCTCGACTAAAGGGATACGGTTGCGGTCATAAATAATCCCGCGTGAGGCTTCTTCCGGAACCAGACGGATACGGTTATTCTCACTCTGCCGGAAATATTCGGGCCCCTTGATTATCTGCATCCGGAAGATACCCGCGTATAAGACCAAAAAAAGCAGAAATAATATATTGCGCAGGATTTTCAGTCTCATGAAAGCGTCATTTGTTTTAACACTACCGTTCTTTCAAGAATATCGGCAAAAAAAACATTGCACAAAGTCGTATAAAGAAGCGTTCCGGCTATCACCGGTATGTTTTCCGAAAAAGAGGGCACCTGGTAAAAACGCACGGCCAAAAGATAATAAACCGCTATAGAGAAAATGCCCGCAGCCAGCGGGACTAATATCCTTGTCAAGAGATGATTCGTGTAAACACGTTCCTTAAGCAGCCCGGTAAGAAGGCCCACGCACCCTAAAACAAAACAGTTGATACCGACAATCCCGCCGCTTAATATATCAACGCCCAGGCCGCTCACCAGTCCGAAAATCATGCCGTTCTTCCGGCCGTTATACAAACTAAAAAAAATTACCAGCAATAGAACAAAATCGGGGACAACCCCGCCCAAAGAAAACACGTGTACAAAAGTAGCCTGGCAGATAAGCGTCAGATAGGCAATAAGAAAAAATCTTAAGGTTTTGAATTTGATCTTAAACATAAAACCTCTTCCAGCCCGGTTAACGGCGCCGCGGGTTTAATAATACAGCTTTTATAAATCCCTCCCCGCTCAAGGCGAATACTTTCCACCTTACCGATGAGCAGGCCCTTGGAATAAACACCGCCTACTCCGGCACTCACAACCGCATCGCCCAAACGCACATCCGCATCAACCGGCAAATATTTCAGCCGGCACAAACCGCGTCCTATCCCCTCAAGCATACCTTCCTCTCTTGTTCTTTGCACTAATACTACCACGCGGGAATTAACATCATTTATAAGCAATACCTTTGCCGACGCGGAATAAACTTCGATGACTTTTCCTATAAGCCCGGAAAAGCTCATCACCGCCTGGTTTATGACTATTCCGTCTCTTTCACCTTTATCAATAATCAAACTGCTCAACCAATTTGTCGGTTCCCTGGCGATAACCCGCGCCACGATAAATCTGTTTTCCTCTTTTTCTTTTAACTCGAGAATTTTCCGCAGCCGTTTATTTTCCAGCTGTTCCTCCTGAAATTGATTTGCGGCAAACCGTAATTCTTCCAGTTCTTTTTTCATAAGCGGATATTCCCTTAGGCAGGTAAATACTTTTTTCGCATAGGTAACCAGAACATACGCGTGGTATCCGAAAGAAAGCGGAGTCCTGAAGGCAAAGAAAGAATTACTTTTTAAATGCACTAATTTATGCGGCGGTATAATTAAAACGACAAGTAAAATAATTACTAAAGGGGTGAGTAAAAGTATTTTTTTTCGTTTAAACACAATATAGAGTTATTTTTCAATATTTATTCCTTTGCAAACCAAGCTTCCGGAAATTGTGTACTTCGCTCAAAAATTTGCCGGTTCCCAACGCTACGGCAGTTAAGGCATCCTCCGCAACGCGTACCGGCAGCCCGGTCTCTTCATGAAGCAGCTTATCTATACCGCGCAGCAGACTGCCTCCCCCGACAAGGACAATACCCTGTTCCACCAAATCAGCGGACAATTCCGGAGGCGCTTTTTCCAGAACTACCCTTATGGATTCGACAATAGCGCTGATCGATTCGGATAACGCTTCTCTTATTTCCTGGGATGTAACCTTCACCGTCTTCGGCAGTCCGGCAATCAAATCCCGGCCCTTGATATCCAGGCTAAGTTCTTCCTCAAGAGGATAAGCAGAACCGATTTTTATCTTAACTTCTTCCGCCGTACGCTCTCCGACCATCAAATTGTAGGAACGTTTAAGATGCTGCACAACCGCATCATCCATCTCATCGCCTCCGATACGCAGACTTTTCGCGCAAACAATACCGCCTAAGGATATAATCGCAATTTCCGTCGTCCCGCCGCCGATATCGACAATCATATTGCCGATAGGTTCCTGTACAGGAAGCCCGACTCCGATTGCCGCGGCTTTCGGTTCTTCGATAAGATACACCTCTCTTGCCCCTGCCCGCTCCGCAGAATCAATCACCGCTCTTTTCTCGACTTCCGTAATCCCCGACGGAACGGCAATGACGATAAGCGGTTTAATAAAACGTTTCCGTTTGTGAACCCGGCTGATAAAATAACGCAGCATACGTTCACTTATGTCGAAATCGGCAATAACGCCGTCTTTCATCGGACGGATAGCGACAATATTGCCCGGAGTACGCCCCAACATCCGTTTTGCTTCTTCTCCCACGGCAAGAACCTGTGAAGTCCCCTTTTTAATCGCCACCACGGAAGGCTCACACAATACAATCCCTTCGCCTTTAACATAAACCAGGGTATTTGCCGTACCGAGGTCGATTCCTATATCAAAGGAGAAAAACGATTTAATCGAATCAAAAAAGGCTACTAACCGCTTAAAAATTTTATCCATCGTACCCCTTTCCGCCTTTCTTCATGTGATAAGATATTATTGTTATAACACAATCGCAAATCCATGTCAATTTATAATCGAGCGCATAATATTCATAAATTCCGGAAAAGATTTATTTACACATTCGGTATTCCGAATGACCATTTCGCCCTCAGCCATCAACCCGGCTACAGCCATGCTCATTGCCGTGCGGTGATCGCCAAAACTATCCACTGTCGTACCATGCAACGCACCGGTACCTTTGATAATCAAATCATTGCGGACATTACGGATATCCGCACCTGCTTTCTTTAAATTCGTCACCATAGCATGAATTCTATCCGTTTCCTTCACTCTTAATTCCGCAGCGCCGAGAATACGGGTCGTCCCCTCGGCAAAACACGCCGCTACGCACAAAATCGGCAATTCATCAATGCAATAGGCAACATCGTTTTCGGTTAAGGTAACCGCTTTTAAACGGCTTGATTTCACCGAAATATCGGCATACGGCTCGAAGGATTCAAGGCTATTTTTGTTTTTTATAACGTTAACCTCAACACCCATCCGCTTTAATATCGAAAGCAAAGCTATACGCGTAGGATTAAGCCCGGCATTTTTTATCCGCAGCCGTGACTTCGGGGCCAGGGCAGCGGCAATAATAAAAAAAGCGCACGAAGACATATCTCCGGGAATAAATAACCGGCGCGGAGCACAAAGCTCTTTTTTTCCCCTTACACAGACACGTCTTCCTTTAATACGAATATCCGCCTGAAATGCCTTTAACATCCGTTCCGTATGATCACGTGTTTTCACCATTTCCAGCACTTCGGTCCTGCCCTCGGCCAATAAGCCGGCAAGCAAAACACAGGATTTAACCTGTGCGCTTTTTATCGGCATATTATATGAAATCCCCTGTAACGGCATTCCCTTAATCGTCAAAGGAGGATATTCCTGTCCGTCTTTAAGCCTTCCCTTTATGACGGCGCCCATAGACCGTAACGGCTCAATAACCCGTTTCATCGGTCTTTTCGACAGAGAGGCATCCCCGCTAAGCTTACTCTCAAACGGCTGCCCGGCAAGAATTCCGCAAACAAGCCGCATTGTTGTTCCGGAATTGCCGATATCCATCTCTTTTTTCGGCGCGCTCAGGCCAAAGAGCCCCTTGCCTTGCACATAAAGTTCCGCCTGCCGGTTTTTCTTTTCTAACCTGATATCCACTCCCATCTGCCGGAAAGCAGCCATCGCCCTTCGGCAATCCGCACAATCCAGGAAATTGTCGAAACGCGTCCTGCCTTTGGCTAATGCAGCGATAATCACCGCCCGCTGCGAGATAGATTTATCCGCAGGCGCAAAAAATTCACCGTTTATCCCTCGAATTTTAGCTGTTTTAATATTAGGCATATTTATGTCTAAGAAGTTAAAAGGGGAAGTATAGACTCCCCCTTGTTGGCTCAAACGTTTTCCGCGCAAAAACTATATCAGCTTTACGATATCGCCCTCCTTGAGCTCCTGTTTCGTCGCCTCCGGAAGGATTACCGCGGAAGACATCGTATCGTAAATCCGTTCTACCTTCACCTTACCGAGCAAATCCTGCCCCCGGTACACGTCCAAAACCTGTGACTCCTGGATACCGTCTTTTTCCCCGATATTAATAACCACGAAAGCAAATTCTTTATTCACCACCAAAACCTGGCCTTCCAAACGAGCCGGCGGCCCTAATTTTATGAATAGCGGTTTACTCGCGGAATCACCGGCTGCGGACATCGGATTGACCGGGTTATCCGAATCTACGACTATTGTTTCCAGTTCAACCGTATTCGCCCTTCTTTTGCGGCTCAGCTGCAGGATCCTGTTTTCAAGCGCATCCTTAGCCATACGAATCTGGCTCAACTGTTTTTTGACATCATCATATTCAAGATTGATCGCTTCAAACTTGCTGCCGAGCAATTTCTTATCCTGCTCTTCTTTTTCCAGGCGGCCTTTCAAAGAATTAACTAGTTTCATTTTTTCATTAAACTTTTCCATCAACGCTTCATTATCCGACTGCTGCTGCTGGCATTGGCCCAAAAGCACATTGTAGTTTTCTTTTCTTTGCGCCAGGTCAATCTCCAATTGCTCTTTGACAAGCAAGGTCGATTTCAATTCCCTGTCCACTACGGCTTTATCAGACTGAAGCTGTTCCAGCTCTGCCTGAACTTTTAAGCGCTGATTAATCTCATTTTCTTTGGCAACATACAAAGCTATCGCCGCCGAAAAGAAAAGCAGGGTAATTATCGTCAACAAGATTAAAACAATGCGGGAGTTCGTTTTTTTAGTTTGAGGTAGATTGGCAGGCTGCGCATTATCCTCGATTATGTTTTTTTCACTCACTGCTTTCAGCGGCGGCGTATCCAAATCTGCAGGTTCAATCGGATCAAACGGAATTCCATGTCCTTCTATTTTAGTACCCATCGTTCCCCCCCCTCATTGTTTGCCCCATTTTAAGGAAACTTATTATACCACTTTGATTTTAACCCAGATTAACAAAATTACTTAAAAATGTCAACAATTTTATAGCAATTTTTATAACAATTGCAATTGTCAAGCCATTGCTCGGAAGCAGACAGACATCGCGTCAAAAGCAAACAGGTTCCAAGCAGCAAGTTTTTGAGCACGAAGTTACGGTGCAGGCAGCGCAAAGCCAGCAGGATAACGTTAACGTGCTGAAGAAGTTAATGTCCCCTTCTCATAAACCACCTTTATGAGGCATAGGCCTTGGGCCGGAGCCGTCGGCCCTGCCAGCCTTCTGTCTTTTGCCGCTAATATCTTTTTCATGCTTGCGGCAGGTATCTTTCCCCTGCCGATTTCAATCAGGGTTCCGGCGATGTTTCTTACCATATTATAGAGGAAGCCGTCCGCTTCGATATCTATATAAATTAATGCCCCCTGCTTTTTAACCGCAATGCGCTTTATCGTGCGCACCGCATCCCGGGCAACCCTGTCCGAAGCCTGAAATGACCTGAAGTCGTGCCTGCCGATAAGCAGGCCTGCGGCTTTCCGCATGGAATCTACATCCAACGGCTGGGAAAAATGCATCGCATAGCGGCGCGAGAAAACCGAATGGCAGATTGCGTTATGAACCGTATAGCGGTATAGTTTCCATTTCGCATCATAGCGGGCATGGAATTCATCCGGCACAAAGCGGATGCGCACGATGCGGATATCACCGGGCAGAAGCGCGTTGAGCGCTTTTTTCAGCTGCGGCAGGCCGAGCTTAAGCACGGCCTTGAAATGCGCGCGTTGGCCTTTGGCATGGACTCCGGCATCCGTACGGCCGGAACCGATAAGCGGTATTTTATTCTGAAGGACGCGCTGCAGAACATTCTCAATAGTTTCCTGCACGGTAGCGGCGCAAGGCAGCCGGCGCTGCGCCTGCCAGCCCTGATAATCTGTCCCGTCATACTCTATCGTAATAAGGATATTCCTGTGTTTCAACAAGGTTTAATCTTTCGAGTCGCTCAGGGTCAATTCGCACTATGACTTATCAGCGCTTCGCTCTATAAGTCATGTGCTCATTGATTAAATATTCCGCGATCTGTACGGCATTGGAAGCAGCGCCTTTACGCAGGTTATCGCTTACGACCCACAGCCATAATCCGTTCTTCACAAAAGGATCGTTTCGGATACGCCCGACAAAAACCTCATCTTTTCCGCATGCCGAAACCGGCATCGGATATCTGCCGGCAGCCGGCTCATCAATGACGACAACCCCTTTTGCCTTTCCCAGGATTGCGCGCACCGCGGCCGCGGAAACCGGTTTCTGCGTTTCCAGATAAAGCGCCTCAGAGTGAGCGTTCAGTACCGGAACCCGCACACACGTCGCGGAAATCCTGATTTTTTTGTCGTGAAAAATCTTATGCGTCTCCGCAACCATCTTCCATTCTTCCGAGGTATATCCGTCATCCCTGAAACCGCCGATTTGCGCGAGAAGATTAAAGGCTATCTGATGCGGGAAAGCCGCTTCCTGCGCCTTATATTTACACTGCAGCGGAGACTGCCAGGCCTCCTCCAGGCTTTTTTTCGCATGTATGAAGCCGGTCTCATCCCACAACTGTTTTATCGCGCCTCTTCCGGCGCCGCTCGCCGCCTGATAGGTTACGGCAATAATCCGCTTTATCTTCACCTTGCGATGAATCGGCGCAATCGCCGCGACCATTTGAATCGTCGAACAATTGGGGTTGGCGATTATCCCTTTGTGCTTTCGCGCGTCTTCGCCGTTTACCTCCGGCACTACCAGCGGCACGTCCTTTCGCAAACGAAAGTCAGCGCCGTTATCGATAACCACCGCACCGCGTTTTACCGCTTCCGGAGCATAAGTAACCGCCGCGCCTTTATCCCCTTCCGTGCCGGCGAATAAAGCAAAATCCATCCCGTTAAAACCGTCCGCGTTTATCTTATCCACGCGATAGGTTTTCCCGTCAACACAAATATCACGGGCACTGCGCGCAAAAACGCGCAATTCCTTTAGCGGAAATTTATGCTGTTTAAGTACCCGCAGCATCTCTACCCCTACCGCGCCTACGCCGACAACCGCAACATTATATCCTGACTTTTTCTTCATTCAAAAACATGCTCCTTTTCAACAAGATTAGCTGCCACCAAATCGCCCACTTCCGTCGTTGAATAGCCCATTTTGCCGGCGGCAAGGCTTTTTAATTTCGTCTTTACAATTTTAATCACGGCATTTTCCACGCTTGCCGCGGCCTTTTCTTCTCCGAGCACATCCAGCAGCATCGATAACGCGCAAATCGCCGCAAGCGGGTTAATCACATTCTTTCCCGTATATTTGGGAGCGGAACCGCCTATCGGTTCGAACATCGAGACCCCCTGCGGAT
The DNA here is from genome assembly GCA_018895275.1 of Candidatus Omnitrophota bacterium. Taxonomy (GTDB): domain Bacteria; phylum Omnitrophota; class Gorgyraeia; order B26-G9; family B26-G9; genus JAHIOQ01. Next base: position 44,203 of record JAHIOQ010000032.1, on the reverse strand, counting down.
TAATATTGCCGCCGGCGGCAATGCCCATCCCTCCCTGAATCATCGCGCCGAGGTCCGTAATAATATCTCCGAACATATTATCGGTAACAATGACGTCAAACCATTCCGGATTCTTCACGAACCACATCGTCGTCGCATCAACATGCGCGTAATCGGTCTTAATATCAGAATACTCCCTGGCAACCTCATTGAAGGTCCTCTGCCATAAGTCCCACGCATAGGTGAGGACATTGGTCTTCCCGCATAATGTCAGGGTTTTTTTCTTGTTACGCTTGCGCGCATATTCAAAGGCATAGCGGATACAGCGCTCAACTCCCTTGCGCGTATTATAGGAAATCTGGAGCGCAACCTCGTCTTTCGTGTTTTTGGCCTGAAATTCACCCATCCCTTTATACAACCCCTCCGAGTTCTCGCGTACGACGACGAAATCGATATCGGACTCTTTTTTGTCTTTAAGCGGGCAAAACGAATCGTTATATAAACGTACGGGCCTTAAATTAATATATTGGTCCAGGGCAAATCTGGTCTTAAGCAGAATACCCTGTTCCAGGATTCCCGGCTTTACATCCGGATGCCCGATCGCGCCCAGATAAATCGCGTCAAAGGTCTTGAGCCGTTCGATTTCTTCATCCGTAATCGTTTTACCGGTCTTAAGATATCGCTCTCCTCCGCAATCAAACGACACAGTTTCATATTTGAAGCCGTAGATTTTGCTCACCTTTTCCAACACCTTCAACCCTTCAGACACAACTTCCGGACCGGTTCCGTCTCCAGGCATAACGGCAATCTTATACATCGCAGCATTTCCTCTCTCTTATAACTGTTTATTGTCTTTTTCTTCTTTATCTTTCGGGAATATATAAATTATAAAAGCCTTGTTCAAACTTAAAAACGGCACCACATACAATAACTCGTTTCCGGGGATACTGAATATCTTCGCTTCCGTCAACGGAATAAATTTCCGCTCGGGCAGGGCAAGATAATCCGTTAGTCTCCCTCCGGAGGGCAGGTGCATATTGCCTTCGATACGGCTGTTCTGCACAGAAATAACCACCTCAATAACGGATTGTTCCACTTTCATTTTATCCCTTTCTTTTTTATCCAATTCAGCAAACCGCCCTCATTCACGATATCCTGCATAAAACCGGCAAACTTATCGGTCTGATAGTTTTTAGACTGCGTCCGGTTGCAGATAACCCCGGATTGCGCGTCGATTTCAATTAAATCACCCTCTTTTATCGACTCTGCCGCCTCCGCGCTGACAAAAATCGGCAGCCCGATATTAACCGCATTACGGTAAAAGATACGCGCGAAACTTTCCGCAACGACACCGGAGATGCCGCAGCCTTTTATGGCAATCGGCGCGTGTTCCCGCGATGAACCGCATCCGAAATTTTTACCGGCAACGATGATGTCCCCCGGCGCAATTTTTTGGGAAAAATTCTTATCGATATCTTCCATGCAATGGCTGCCCAATTCCTGCGCGTCAAAGGTGTTTAAATAGCGGGCGGCAATAATTTCATCCGTATTGATATTATCCCCGAATCTCCATGTTTTGCCTTGTATTTTCATTCCCTCTTTCCCTCACTTTTTTTTTACACCGCGTCCGGATGCGTGATTTTACCGGTAACCGCGCTTGCCGCAGCCACTGCCGGGCTGCTCAAATAAACCTCGCTTTCAGGATGCCCCATCCGGCCGACAAAATTTCTATTGGTCGTGGCAATTGCCCGTTCCCCTTTGGCCAGGATACCCATATGACCGCCCAGGCATGGGCCGCAGGTAGGAGTGGAAACCACGGCATTGGCATTAACAAAAATTTCCACAAGCCCTTCTTTTATCGCCTGCAAATAGATGGCCTGCGTTGCGGGAAAAATAAGACAACGCACACGGGGATGGACTTTTTTGCCTTTTAATATCTTTGCCGCGACCCGCAGGTCGGAAATCCTTCCGTTCGTGCAGGAACCGATAACCACCTGATCAACCGGCATATTCTTTAATTTACTTACGCTGACGGTATTGCTCGGCAAATGCGGCAATGCCACCTGGGGCTCGATATCAGAGGCATTGATTTCCATCCTGGCCTCATACACGGCATCCTTATCACTCTTTAATTCATCCCAGCGTTCCCGGCACGCGCGCAACGACATCTCCGTCTTTTTCCGCAGCGGAACATCCTGCCTGAGGATAACTTCCCGAACATATTCATAGGTTATTTCATCCGGCTCGATAATTCCCGACTTTCCGCCGGCTTCAATTGCCATATTCGCCATTGTAAGCCGTTCCTCAACAGGCAGTTTCTTGATCACCGGCCCCGTAAATTCCATTGCCTTATACAACGCTCCGTCCACGCCGATCTTCCCTATCGTATATAGGATTAAATCCTTCCCGCACACCCATTTTTTCATTTTTCCGGTATAAACAAATTTAATCGTTGCCGGAACGCGGAACCAGCAATACCCGGTCGCCCAGCAAGCCGCAAGGTCGGTCGAGCCGACACCTGTGGCAAACGCAGCTAAAGCACCATAAGTACACGTATGCGAATCCGCTCCGATAATCAGCTTGCCCGGTTCAATCAGCCCCAATTCCGGTAAAAGCGCATGCTCGATACCCATCCTTCCTACTTCATAGTAATGCCGGATATGCTGTTCCTGGCTGAATTCCCGCATGAGTTTTGCCTGAGCCGCGCTTTTAATATCTTTTGCCGGAGTAAAGTGGTCGGGCACCAGGACGATCTTTTTCCGGTCAAAGACTTTTTTCGCCCCAAGCTTTTTGAACTGGTCTATGGCAATCGGCGCAGTTACATCATTACCCAGCGCCAGGTCCACTTTGGCATATACAAAATCTCCGGCTTTAACTTTTTCGCCTTTAACGTGTTTATTAAAAATCTTTTCCGTAATCGTGTAAGACATATCTCCTCCGCTTATATATTTTTCATCATTGCCGTTTCCTGACAGTTCGGGAAGTGAATACATTGCACGCAATCACTCCATATTTTATGCGGAAGCAGGGATTTATCTACCGGTTCGAATCCAAACTTACCGAAAAAAACCGTTTTTTCCGTAAGCAAAAACACTTTATTAATACCAAACTCTTTCGCTTCTTTACAGCAAACATCCACCAGTTCCCTGCCGATTCCCCTGCCCCGGCAGGAATCATGCACGACCAGGGAACGTATTTCCGCCAGGTTTTCCCAGGTTATATGCAACGCGCTGCAGCCGTAAATCCTGCCTTCTTTTTCATAGACAAAGAAATCACGCAAATTTTCATAGATATTGTTAAGCGAACGCGGTAAGACCTGTCCGGTTTTAGCGATACCGTTTATCAATTCCTGTATGTAAACCGCATCTGAGACAACACTTTTTCTTATTTTGTGTATTATGTTTTTGTTACTCAAAGAATAATCTCCATAGCATGATACGGGCAAAGGCTCACGCACAAGCCGCAGGCAATACATTTGTCCCGATCAAAAACAACCTGCATCGTTTCGCGGATAACGGTAAACGCATCCGTCGGACATACGCTCACACAGGCCGTGCAATGCGTACACTTGTCCTTGTCCCATTTGATATCCTTAATCAGCGGTTCAACGGCAATTCCGATATTTTTTAAATAAGCGATACCCTGAGCAACACTGGTTTTTTTCCCGGAAACTTCCAGTACCAATACGCCCTCCTCTTTCGGCGTAATCTTCGCTTTCAATATATTCACAATCAAATCATAATCTTTGATAAGGTGATAGGTTATCGGCTTATCCAAAAGATCATGCGGAAATGTTAAAACCAGTTTTTTCTTTTCCATCATTAGAACCTTTACCTTTAGCGATTATTCTTTCCACCGCGTCCCACAGGTCATCCGCGATAAAATCCGGCCTGTGTTTAAAATTATACACATCCGCCTTGGTCTTTGTAATCCCGGAGAGCACCAGTATCGTCCTACATCCCATTTTTTTTCCGGCTTCGATATCTCTCTCATTGTCGCCGACAAAAAAGGTTTCCTTAAGATTCACCGAAATCCCGGCCAGGGCCTGTTTGAATAGGCCTGTCTTTGGTTTGCGGCAGATACAATCATCTTCATCCCGATGCGTGCAGTAATGCACGGAAAAAATCCGGCCGCCCGCCGCCCTAACAGTTTCAAGCATCTGCGCCGTAATCCGCGCCAGCGTCTCGGCCGTATAATACCCCTTTGCCACGCCGGCCTGGTTCGAAACAACCACAACCTTAAACCCCAGCTCGCTAAGCCTTTTTATTGCTTCCAAAACATTCGGGAGAAACTCAAACTCCGGCCATGCGGTAACATACCCGTTCAGGTCTTTGTTTATAACGCCGTCTCTGTCTAAAAAGATTATTTTATCCATTAGAATATTTTAGTATATATCAATTCGATTATATTGGCAACACATTTTGCCATATATTTCGCCATATATTTTGCCATATATAATGACCCGGATATTCGCATTAACGCCGGCTCTTTTGTGCCTTATTACATCAGCGAACTAAACATGCCGCCCCAGGTTCCGCCTATAGCGTACTAAAAAATTTCCGCCTGCTATAACAATGATAACCGCACAATAGTATGCCGCCGCATAGGCAAATTTAAATCCGGGAACGTAATAATACGCTCCCGGCAAACGAAAGAAAACGGCGTTTATTTTATAAACGAGATTTACGAAAAATTCACAATTCAGCGCCAGGGCCGCAGCGAGTAAAGGGGAAATCATTGTCCCGGCAAGAAACAAAACCGCACTTACAACGACGACAAAAAGCAGCGGGATAACTGCCATATTGGCAATGACCGCTACCGGCGTAATTATACTAAAATGATAGGCGGTTATCCCCAGGGTACCCAGCCATGCTGCCAGAGAAACGGCAAACATTTTCAATAGATAAGCGCACGATTTATGATTAAGCAGTTTTTTCGGGAAACAGGCGCTAATCTTTTCATGAAAAAGAAAAATAGATAATACGCTTGAAAAAGACAACTGAAATCCGGCATCAAAAATCTGCAGCGGATAGCCGGAAAGAATTACCAATGCCGCCAGGCTCAATGCCGAAAGCGGGTCATAATCACGGTTAACCAGAAACGCGACAAGAAAGATACCGGCCATAACTGTTGCCCTGACCACGGAAGTCCGTGCTCCGCTAAGCAGGCAAAAGAAAACAAGCATAAGTATTGCCAGAGAATACTGCAGCCGGTAAGGCATGGCAAAAAGACGCAATGCCATGATAACCAAAAACACCATGATTCCGACATGCAATCCCGACACGGCCAGGATATGAATTGTCCCTGTATGCTGCAATAAATTATTAAAGAAGGAAGGCACCTCATGGCGCAATCCGACAACCATCGCACTGATTACTCCCGCCGCGTTCGCGGAGAGATACGCGCGGTTGATTGCCGTAATCTTTTTACGCAGCACGAACGCAGCCTGCAGCAGAGGGTTGGCAATATCTTCCCGCGTAAAAATCACTTCGCCGGCCGCTTTGCTTACGGACAGCATGGAATATATGCCGCGCCGCATCAGATAATCCCGGTAATTCAAGCGCCGGGAAATCCTAAAGGCATACGGACGGTACAGCTTTCCGCGCAAAATCAATTCCTTTCCGTAATCAATGCCTTTTACCTCTTTGAATAATACAACCAATACCTTGCCCTGCGTTTTAGATACCTTAGAGTTCATCTCGACTGTTTCCGCTTCGAGCAGAAATATATCTCTATTCTTTCTCTGCTCCGGCTCTGAAACTACGCGGCCCTTTAACGTCACCTCTTTGCCCTTAGCCGGGGTAAATTTGGCGATATGGTCCGGCGCTAAAGTGCGGGAATTAACCACCAGGCACATACCCACGGTAAAAGAAGCAAAAAAAAGGAAAACAAAGAATAAACGGCTATTTCGCAGGTAAAACCATAAGCCGGCAATCAGCACCGCCAAAGCCGGGATAAGCGCTCGAAACGAAACCCAAAAGAGGTCCGCGCTAAGGATCCCGGCAATCACACTTATACATATAAAACACAGCGGTCTTTTCATTCTATTGCAAAATTTTTTTGATATCCTTTTTAATTTCCTAAGAATATGTTACCACTTACTATCATCCGGCTCAAGAAAGCTTATAATACCCTTTAATTTTATTTTACCACGAAGGACACGAAGAGCACGAAGAAACTATAAAACATATCGCTTGAGCCCTTCTTTATTGGTTTTGTTATAACTTCTTATTTTTTTCTCGCGCCAAGCCGCAAAGTACGCTAAGATTAATTATGTCTTTTTTAATTTATTAACTAATCTTATGATTCAATCTTTCATTTTTTATTCCATCTTCATTTTTAAAAATGGTATATCATCCTTGTTATTAGGGCAGTTTATTCTTATAACATTTGCCCCTTGTTTCACATATTCGTTAGGGACTGATATGGAAATTTGTTCTGCGCTTCCGGAATAATAAAACTCTTTCAATTTATTACCGTTTAATATAATCTCAAATTTTCTTAAATTAAGCCCAACGGTTGAAGATTTCTGTGTCCCTGTATTTATTTTTAAAACATAAGAAGGTTTTAGTTCAGAAACACCATATATAAGATTTAGCTCCGGATTTTATCTCAAAATTATCGATATAATACGTTGCTCCTTTAGGGTTATGCCCAAATTCGAGTTTCTTAAACCCGGTAGAATCCCAGTCGGCCATAACCATTTCCTGGACGATAAACTCATCCGTATATGACCTCAGCATTTCATAAAGATTAAGTTCCGCGCAATGCCATCGATTATCGGCAATTACCCCGGCAATTTCTCCGATCTTTTCCATATTAATATCCCAGTAGACTTTTTCATCATCGGTAAAAACAATGTCATACCATTTATTATTTACCTTTACTAAAAAATTGGTTTTAACATCCTTGTCGATTCTGTAGTCAAATTTTACTATTATGTATATCCGCGCATCAAAAGGTTCGCTTCTTATAAGAGAAGCAAAATTCCCTCCTCCATTTCTATCTATTATTTTTAAACAATAACCCTTATCTTTATTCTGTTTGCTATCCAACTCTAAAACCGCGCCTGCCGCGCCATGTTTATTTTTCCACTGGTCTAACCCGTTTTCAAAGGTATCATTAGCTAAAACAGGACTGATCGGCTCAGCAACCTTTAGTTGTTCCTTTTGACTAATCCTATTGTTTATCGTTTTAGCCTCAAATACCGCATAAACCGCAAATTTCTCCGGCAAAGAATCTATCTCCGCCTCCAATCGGTCTGTTTTTTCATCACAAAAAGTCTCCAAATACTGCCAATCATTTATCTCAGGATTAAAAACAAAAATACCCAGATTCTCCGCATTAGAAACTTTTGACTTATCATACACAATCGCCAATTGTGCCTTCCGGGTAAATTTCTCTCCCGGAGGATTGACTTCATAAACATCCCCAATCAATCTATATCCCTGGGGAATGCCTTCGGCTTTTATGTTCAAAGGCTTTAAGGAAAAAACCCCCGCAGCGCTTTGTAACGAATGTTCCTGGATCAATAAATCTGCTTTAGCATCAATACTTTCCAGTTTACTGCTAAAAGCATTTAACACCACCCGGCCTACCTCTACCACCACCCGGTCCTCTTTTATATCTCCGGAACGACTGCTAACGGTCAATTTTAAGGTATAAGTCCCCATTGGCAGGTCAACCAAATGTTTTCCATATTCATATTCACTTAAACCCGTATCCCAAACCCCCAAATTACCCGGGATTGTTTTGTCCAGGGAAAAATCCACTTTAGGCCAGCTGTTCTCTTCTAATTGAGGCTTCTCAGACTTAACGATAAGCTTCCATGCTTGAGGGTTCTCTCCCTCGCCGTATTCCAATTTATATTCTTTAAAACCTTCGCCGCAGGCAACTCCATAGATGGGGACATCACCTCTGATCAGGGAATACGGATAAGGAACGGTTATCTTTACTCTTAAGTGGTTTTGAGCAAGCGGTTGAGCTATGGAGATATTCTCTATGATTAAAATTAAACATACTAAAAATATCAGTGGTTTCATAACTACCTAAATTTATGCAATCTTTCGCTTATGGACGATAACTTTTTATCCACTTCTGGATTTTGGGGTCATCAGGCTTGTGTGAAAAGCATTCCTTATCTACAAGGCGACTAAATTCTTCATAGGGATCATTCCTGTCCCCGGCCTTGCGCAAATGCCTTTCATCATTCAGGTATAGATATAGAATAATCTTAGGCTGATTTGCAAAACAAAAAAACAGCCTATAGCGTTGTAGGCCTTGTTTATAACGGCGATATTTTTTAAGATTGCCAGTCAGGCGATATTCCGGCCGGTTTGGATCCTGGGGAATAATTTCTTGATCAGCTTCACGAATGCGATAAGCAAGCTTTACAATTTCGTGTTGCCTGAATGCTTCATTACTAAGTTTATTACGCAGCTCTTTTACTTGCTCTTTTAGTTTGGCTATACGCAGGAAGTAAAAATCGTGGTATTTCAAGAGGTAGTTACTCTTCATCAACAGTAACCCCCTTAAGAAGCTCATCCCATTCTTTATCCCAAACCTTCTTTGCTTCATGAAGTTTTTCCGGATGTTTCATTGCATCAACTGTCAACGCATTAATAAATTCAGCAAACAGAGGGTCTGATTCAATACTATCTAATTCTGTTTTAGGACGAATGCTTAATCTATTCGGCGTACTCTCTAAAATAACCTCAAGTGTACCTGCATTCTTAATAAATTCCATTGGTAAATCTATCGCGTAACTGCCGCCATGTCTAAATAATTTTCTTACAATTAGACTCATAACAAATCCCTCCTTCTATCATAAGTATACACAAATATAGACACTTTGTCAAACGTTTTTTTTATTCCAATGACCTGGCAATCATAAATAAAATTAAAAGATTAACCAAAAACGGCAAATACAGCAAAACATTCAACGCTTTATTCTCAAAATCATACTTCAAGACCAATGGGCTTGCGATTAAAGCAATGCCAAGGGGGACGAAGGGGACGTTGTTTGGGACGAAGGGGATGGGACGTGGGACGAAGGGGACGTTGTTTGATTAATCGATATTATCTGCATAATCCCTTTTTTTTCAAGATGGGACGAAGGGGGGACGAAGGGGACGTTGTTTGATTAATCGATATTATCTGCATAATCCCTTTTTTTTCAATAAGAGGAAACAAGGAAGCGACCATTTATTTCCGCCTTTCCATTATCCCACTTCTTAGTAATATAAGCAAATCTTTCTCCAAATTCTTTATACGACTACTTTTTCCTCGAGGTGTGTTATTCTTTTATCATGATTTGTTATGTTGGTATCAAGCTTAAATTTGATCGCTTTTATATTCGCGCTATTTTCCATTACCGCCATTTTCACTGTTTCAAGTTCGGATTTTATCTCATTAATATTCTTGTTCGTTTCTCCGTGCTGTTCAGCAATAATACCAATACTTTTATTCATCTGCTCTAATAATACTCTGGTCTCTCTTTCTGAATCATACTCCGGCAGCGTTTTTTTCTTTTTAGCCATATCTGCCTCCTATCTTAGGTGGTGGTTAATTATACCACATTCCCCAAACATTCAAATTTAATTTCTTTTTTAATTCCACCCCTTTATTTTTTGAACACAACGGTCTTTTCATTCTACACGTATATATTTTTCGATTAGCGCAAGCTTTTTACTGCCGATCCCTTTTATCTTTACCAAGTCCTCTTTACTTGTAAACGGGCCGTGCTGCAGGCGATATTCCACAATACGCGAAGCAATCACCCTGCCGATTCCCGGTATTGTTTGAAGCTGCGATTCCTCAGCGGTATTAATATTCACAATCTCAGGAGCACGGGTGCAAGCAGGCGTTTCTTTGGAAACCTGAGCGGAAGAATTCTCTTGAGGATTAGAAAGGTAGATAAAAGAATCCGCCCTTTCAGCCAGGTTCTTTTTTCCCCAGGAAAGCGCCAGAGATATTGCCGCAAGGCTCAGGATAAAAACAATAACTCTTCTTTGTTCAAGCTTTGCTTCGTACATTTTTCTGCCTGTTTTTTGCTATTCTTTCTTAATAGAGTTGGACTCTTCCGATTAATTTCATATATAATCTGCGAGTATCAGCGAAAATCTGGGTCCAAAATTATTTTATATATTTTTTATTCTCACACTATTTTAAAAACAGCGTTAATCAGCGTTTATCGAGCGAAGCGGGCGGTTAATTAAGTTTTTTCGGCTTTTATCTTCTGCTATCAGCCATCAGCCAATATACTTTTTCCTGCTACTCGCTTCTACCCGCTCAACGTTACCCTTTTCTGACGATACCCTCCAAGGAGGACAGGCGGGCATCGCAACCGTTTACCTTTTATCTCGTCTTTCGTCCCTCGTCATAGCGAACGCAGAGAGCGATCGTCCTTCGGACTTCGGGTTAGCCCTCAAGAAGAATATTAACCAGCTTATTTTTAACGACAAAAATCTTCTTAACGGATTTTCCCTTTACCCATTCCTTAATCTTTGTATCGTCAAGCGCCCTTGTTTTTAATTCTTCTTCCGCGATGTCCGCGGGCACGGTAATCTTTGAACGCACCTTACCGTTTACTTGAAGAACCAGCGTAATTTCATCTTTTTGCAGTTTTGCCGGGTCATATCGCGGCCAGGCTGTTTTTATAATACTCTCGCGGCTGCCGAACAATTTCCATAATTCTTCGCACATATGCGGCGTTATCGGAGAAAGCAGGATAACCAGAGTACGGACGGCTTGTTCCAATACCGGGCCGATACGCTTTGTTTCTTCCGCCCGCCGTAATACCGGCATAATCTCATTGGTCAGCTCCATAAGCGAACTGATCGCCGTATTAAACTTAAACCCTCCCTTCATCTCCTCTGTAACCTTCTTTATTACCGCATGCAGTTTAAATTCAAGCTCTTTTTCCTGTATCGGCAGCGGCTGCGTCAAGGCCGCCTGCTTTAATTCGCGGAAGTTCTGAACCAATGTCCAGACACGGGTTAAGAACCGCCAGGCGCCGTCCATGCCGCGTTCGTTCCAATCAAACTCCGCTTCCGGCGGCGCGGCAAAAAGGATAAACAAACGCAGGGAATCCGCCCCGTACTTTTTAATCATCTCGTCGGGATCAACAATATTACCTTTTGATTTGGACATTACTTCGCCGTCCTTAAGCACCATCCCTTGAGTCAGCAGCTTGCGAAAAGGTTCTTTAAAGTCGACTAATCCCAGTGTCCGGAAAAATTTCGCAAAAAACCTTGAATACAATAGATGCAATACCGCGTGTTCTATGCCGCCGATATACTGGTCAACCGTCATCCAATACTTCGCTTCCTGCTTATCAAATACCGCTTCATTCTGCTGCGGGCTGCAATAACGCAGAAAATACCAGGAGGAATCAAAAAATGTCGCCATCGTATCCGTTTCTCTTTGCCCCGGCCCCCCGCATTTCGGACACGCCGCATCCACAAACTCTTTTACTTTTGATAACGGGCTGCCGCCGGTACCGCTGATTTCAATCTTATCCGGCAAGGTTACCGGTAAATCCTTTTCCGGTACGGGAACAATCCCGCATTGGCGGCAATAAATCACCGGGATCGGTGTTCCCCAGTAACGCTGCCGGGAGATCAGCCAATCCCGCAGCCGGAAAAACACCTTTCTCTGCCCGATCTTTTCTTCCTCCATCCATAAGGCGATCTTTTCCTTAGCCGCCTCATTGTCCATACCGTCAAACTGGGCGGAATTAACCAATATCCCGCCTGCTTCATATGCCTGCGTCATTTTTTCCGGCAGCTGGTTGGGGGTATTGGGTGATTGGATTACAACGCGCATCGGCAAACGATGCTCCCCGGCAAAAAGAAAATCCCGCTGGTCATGCGTCGGCACGGCCATAATCGCGCCTGTGCCGTAATCCATAAGCACGTAATCCGCGGTCCATATCGGAATTTTTTCATAATTAACCGGATTTACGGCAAAACATCCGGTGAATATCCCTTCCTTTTTCACATCCGCAGACATCCGGGAGATTTTGCTCTCCCTGGAAACACGTTCGATAAATTCACGCACATCTTTTTCCCGAGACCGGCCCTTAATCATTTCATCAAGCAGCGGATGTTCCGGAGCAAGCACAACATACGTAGCGCCAAAAATGGTATCCGCACGCGTGGTAAACACGGGAATTAACGTGCCGGTATCAACTTCGGGAAAATATATCTCCAGACCATAACTCTTCCCGATCCAATTTTTCTGCATGGTGATAACGCGTTCCGGCCAGTCATTCAAAAGCTCCAGATCTTCCAGCAATGCATCCTGATATTCGGTAATTTTCAGGTACCATTGATCCAATTCCTTCTGTTCAACCTCCGTATGACAGCGCCAGCACCCGCCGTTGACCACCTCTTCATTCGCCAGCGTTGTTTCACATGAGGCGCACCAGTTCACGCCGGAACTTTTCTTATAGGCCAAACCCTTTTCGAACATCTTCAAAAAGATCCACTGATTCCATTTATAATATTGCGGTCTATGCGTGGAAAGCTCGCGGTCCCAGTCATAGGAAAAACCCATCTGTTTGAGCTCTTTCACCATCCAGCTGATACAATTTTCCGTCCATTCTTTCGGGCCTGTCTTATGCTTAATCGCCGCGTTTTCCGCCGGCTGGCCGAAGGCATCAAACCCTATCGGATGCAGCACATTAAATCCCGCCTGCATTCGATACCGCGCAATCACATCGCCGATGGTATAATTGCGCACATGCCCCATATGGATTCTCCCGGAAGGATAGGGAAACATCTCCAGGACATAGTACTTTTCCTTGCTTTCATCCATCTTAACATTAAAAAGATTATGGCTGCGCCAATACTCCTGCCACTCCTTTTCTATACGCAAAAAATCATAATCACTCATCAAAAACACCCTTTCTTCTTATAATTATATTCGGATTCCGTCCGCTTGTTTTTACCTATAGAACATTTTATTATTTTAGCATAGCCATTAGTTTTAGAGCAAGTTGAATTTTAGCTAAGGATTGACAGAATCAACAGCTCGTGATAAAGTATCATCAATTGTAAAATTCTGGTGTGGGGCTGTAGCGCAGCTGGGAGCGCAGCAGGCTGGCAGTCTGTTGGTCGGGGGTTCGAATCCCCCCAGCTCCACCATCCTTCGCTCCGATAAAAAAGAAGAACATAAAACTTATCGCGCAAGCAAGACGTTAAGATCCCGATCTAGCGGCATCCTAAAAGTACTCTCGAGGAAGTTGGGTGTTTAACCTTTATATTACCACAAACTTTGTCAAGGGGTTTAGCTCTATCAATATTATTTTTACACACCTTGATACCCCTTTTTAATTGCATTTTACTATACGGAAATAACGCGAGATGTCAAGAAATTTATGTAAGTGTACACTATTTTTGTTTTTTTTTGCAGTCTTTTCTTATTACTAAACATCCTTCTCCCCAAAAATCGTTTGCGCAAAGAACAATCCCGACACAACACAAATTGACAGAAACGCTAAAGAACCACAAGTACTGGTTTTTTGTTTGCAAATTAAAACGAGAAAGTGTATAATAAGAAAACTTGGAGAAGTACATAAATAGGTTTGTAGTGTTGATTAACGCGTCGAATGCCCCCGAGCAAATGCAGTGCGTCGAGGGGGCCAAGAATACAAAAAAGTTCTATGAAAAACAATCTCCGGTTACTATTTTTTCTTTGTTTAAGTATCAGCCTTTTATACCTGCCGTGCAGGATTTCCTGCGCCCCGCCACAGGCAACTATTTATATAATCCCTATAAAAGGCGTTATTGATTTAGGGCTGTCCGCGTTCATCAAACGCGCAGTTAACGAAGCAAAACAAAACAACGCCCAAGCGGTTATTTTTGAAATTGATACCTTTGGCGGACGCGTTGACGCTGCCGATGAAATAGCGAACATACTCAATGGCCTATCCCCCATTCCCACATATGCCTATGTCACCAATTCCGCATGGTCAGCCGGCGCCCTTATCGCACTTGCGTGTAAAACCATTATCATGAATAAAAGCTCCTCCATCGGCTCCGCCGAACCGCGCGCAATCGGTTTTTCTACTGAACAACAAACTACGGATGAAAAAATGATATCTGCATTGCGCGCTAAATTCAAAGCAACCGCGGAAGCAAATAATCATTCCGGTAATCTGGCGCAAGCGATGGTTGATAAAGATATTACGCTGATTAAAGTCGAATTCAAAAAAGAAACGCTTATCCTCACTCAAGAAGAATTAGATAAGAAAAAAAATCAGTACGGAGAAATAAATCTTAAAGATGAAACAATCATTTGTCCTAAGGACAAGCTTCTTAACCTGACGGCTGATGAAGCGCTTGACTTAAAATTGGCGGCATCGGTCGTAACCTCGGACAAAGAATTCCTCAGCCATGTCGCAGAACATTTTTCCCTTACAACAGAACAACTTAATATCCTGCGCCCCAGTCCCACATGGTCGGAAAACCTCGTTCGCTTTCTTACGCATCCCATTATCAGCTCTCTTCTGCTAAGTTTGGGATTCCTCGGACTATTCTTTGAATTAAAAATACCCGGCTGGGGGGTCAGCGGAACTTTAGGCGCTATTTTCATTGTATTATTCTTCTGGGGACACTATCTTGCCGGCCTGGCCAATTGGGTTGATATTCTCATTGTGATCACCGGCATTGTCTTTCTATTCATTGAGATATTTGTAACACCCGGATTCGGAATAGCCGGTGTTTCCGGCATAATTTTGATCATTACCGGGTTGATATTAACAATGATAAAATATCCCGTAACTTTTCCCCAACTGCAATTAACTAACGCCGTAACCACCATCGCTTACGCGAGTGCCATCGTTTTTGCGGCAATGTTTTTTTCGTTGAAGTATATCCCCCGGACATCCCTTTGGAAACGAATAACGTTGCAAACAAAAGAAGATAAGGCGCTTGGCTTTCAAATAAAATCCTTGCCCGAAGATATTAATGTTGGTAAAATAGGACTGGCAAAGACAATGCTTCGTCCTTCAGGACGAGCTCTATTCGACACTCGGGTTTTTGATGTAATAACCTACGGAGAATTTATCGCGAAAGATAAAAAGATTCAGATAACCAAGCTTGAAGGCAATAAAATATTTGTCGAAGAAATAAAGGAGGCATAAATGCCGATTTCCGTCATGGTTATCGCTCTTTTCATCATCGGATTCATACTTTTACTAATTGAAGCAATAATCATTCCCGGCTTTGGATTCGCCGGCATATTAGGCATTGTTTCACTTGCCGGCGCTTGCTATACGGCATTTAACAGTTTAAGCCCGCTGGCGGGAACAGTTGCGACAATAAGCGCAATTATAATTACTATCACCCTGGTTAAAATCCTTCCAAAAACTTCATTATGGCAAAAAATCAGACTAACATCCGTAGAAAACAAGAATATGGGATATCAAGTTGCGCGTATCGAGTTAACCGCGTTGATTAATAAAACGGGAAAAGCATTGACCATGCTTCGGCCCAGCGGTACGGCCTTAATAGATAATAAACGTTATGATGTTCTCACCGACGGAGAATTCATCGAAAAAAATGAATCTATTGTTGTCAGCAGCGTAGAAGGCAATAAAATCATGGTGAAAAAAACAACTTGAACATTATGCGGATACAGCAAACAATAACCATTACAAACAAAGGAGGTTAATATGGCAATGCTTGTTATTATTATTTTTTTTGCCGCGGGATTTTCTCTCTTCGTCTATTTTATCCCCGTTAGGCTCTGGATTTCGGCAATTGCTGCCGGGGTAAAAACCTCTCTTTTTAACCTGTTCGGAATGCGCCTGCGAAAAGTAGACCCTTTTGTCATTGTCCCTTCGATTATAATGCTGCATAAGGCCGGTTTAACTGTAAACAGTGACTCTTTAGAAGCCCATTATCTTGCCGGAGGTGACGTTATACGTGTTGTTAAAGCCTTAATTTCCGCGGATAAAGCGAACCTTGATCTTAAATTTGAAAAAGCCTGCGCGATAGACCTTGCCGGACGCAATGTCCTTGAAGCGGTTAAAACATCGGTAAACCCAAAAGTAATTGACGCCCCAAAATCAGGGCTGCTGTCCGCAGTAGCCAAGGATGGTATTGAAGTCCGCGCCCGGGCACTGGTAACCGTGCGCGCTAATATTGAACGTCTTGTCGGCGGCGCTACCGAGGATACAATAATTGCCCGTGTGGGAGAAGGGATTGTTACCACAATCGGTTCGGCAAATACCTATAAGGAAGTGCTGGAAAATCCGGATAAAATATCTAAAAACGTTCTCGATCGCGGCCTTGATGCCGGAACGGCTTTTGAAATATTATCTATAGATATCGCCGATGTAGACGTCGGAAGAAACGTCGGCGCAAAGTTACAAACAGACCAGGCGGATGCTGATTTAAAAGTTGCCCAGGCACGGGCGGAAACCCGGCGCGCCATGGCTGTTGCCCAGGAACAGGAGATGAAAGCACGCACCCAGGAAATGCGCGCGCGCGTTGTGGAAGCAGAATCCGAGATCCCTAAGGCTATTGCCCAGGCATTTCGTGAAGGCAAACTCGGCGTTATGGATTATTATAATATAAAAAACATACAAGCGGATACAACCATGCGTGAACAAATCGGCGGGATTGACAAAACTAAAAATGATAAAAAAACCAACGAATAAGCCTGAGATAAATAATGGACGGATTAATCAACCTTATCATTTATGTAATAATCATCGCTGCTTGGGTCATCAGAAATATTAAAAAACAAGGCAAGTGGGAGGCGGAAATTCCACGGGTTCCGGACCATATCCCTCCCTCCCCGGCACCTGAACAAAAACCTGAAAAACAAGAACCTTTGAGGGAAGGCGACTTTGCGGACGAATCACAGGCACGGGTAAAGCAGGACTCCAGCGCAATCAGTGATGATGAACTAAAGGAATATTTCCTGATTACCTCCGAAAAAGAAACGTTATACTTGAAATGTAAGATTGAAGAAGGCATAATATGGTCTATTATTTTAGGGCTTCCGCGCTCTAAACTGCGTTTTAATTGGAAAAATTCTCCGATAAGAAGATAGAATATTTCTGCGGATGCCGAAGTGGTGGAATGGCATACACGTCGGTCTCAAAAACCGATGAGCGTAAGCTCGTGTGGGTTCGACTCCCACCTTCGGCACCATTCGACTCGTCACTTTAATGAATATGAAACAATTAGGAAACATTGATTAAAAACCTATGAGTGGATTTTTTACATTTTTTATCGCGATTTTACTTATTGCCATTGCCGTATTCGTATTGCTTTACACCGGACATGAATATGAATGCTGCTTACCCAACGGCGGATATTATAAGATTCGCTGGGACGAAAAAAAACGAAAGATCGAGCAGTTTTACTGGCAGCCGAAAAGTAAAGTCAAACCTCTTCCTAAAAATACAATCCGCCTTCAAAATACGGAAAAAAAATAACGCCGTACCCGCATAGGCATACTTAAGGTTTATTTAGGCTCTGAGGGAAAAGGCAGAAACTCGGCACATGCCTTTTCAAAATTCTTGTCTTTTGCCAATGATACATGAACCACAGACTTTGAAAGCGCTAATATCTCATTAAACGCCTTAGAGGAAAGCAATGCCAATTTTGCACCGGCAAAAGCGGTATTCCCGGCAAAAACGATTTTTTGTTGCAAATCCTGCGGAACTAAACCGATCCGCCGGGCATTTTCCGGATTAAGATACCCGCCTAGCGCGCCGCTGATAAATACCTTTTTTACGGAATCCGCCCCTATATCCATTTTTTTCATAAGAAGCTTAATCGCGCTACAGATTACCGATTTTCCCGCTTGCACGCGTTTGACATCATCCTTATTTATTTCAATAGTAATTTTTTTGTCTTTATAAATCAAAAATGGACCTTGCTTCAAGCATCCAGAGGAATCGATAATGCCTTCCCTTAACAATTCACTTATAATATCTATAATTCCGCTTGTACAAATTCCCAGCGGCCGGATATGGCCTATGGTCAACAGCTTTATCTTTCCCTTATCCATCTTCACCCATTCGATCGCGCCCGGCTTGGCGGTCATGCCGGAGGTAATAAGCGAACCTTCAAAAGTCGAACACACGGCCGTAGAAGCAATCACAAACTTCGATGCGGACCCCAGCACGATCTTCAGGCTCGTGCCCATATCCACACAAAGATTTATCTTTTTCGATTTGGATAAGCGCAGGCTTAATATCGCGGCCAGGATATCCGAACCGACAGCGGAATCCGCGCCAGGAAGAAAACGCACATTTGCATCAGGATTAACCTTGAGGCCTAAAATCTTTGCTTTCGTCTGATAAACACCTGTGTGATTAAACACCGGCCCGCTATCCGGAGGCAGTTGAAACAAAATTTGATGCAGGATAGGATTGCCCACTAAAACAACCGTAAAAATCCTTTGCCGGTCC
Source organism: Candidatus Omnitrophota bacterium (assembly GCA_018895275.1). GTDB lineage: Bacteria > Omnitrophota > Gorgyraeia > B26-G9 > B26-G9 > JAHIOQ01. The sequence goes on along the minus strand of JAHIOQ010000032.1, from coordinate 25,788 downwards.
ACTCCGGATTTTTGCGCGCATTCATCGATGCCGCAATTTAAAGAAGAAACCGCTTTTTCGCTTAATAAACGCAGGTTATCCTTTCCGCGCAAAGCAAAATTAATCCGGCTGCAAAGGTCATGACCGTATTCCGCCTGCGCGTTGGTCACCGTAGATGCCGCGAGTTCTTCCCGGCTCTCCAGATTACATAAACTGACACAAACGGATGTTGTCCCAAAGTCAACGGCAAGGCCAAAAACATGTTTTTGATTCGTTTCTTCTACTTTTAACAGCTCATTGTTATCGAGGATAAGAGACCATCCGGACGGGAAATTAATCCTTTTAACAAGCGAATCGCTTTTTTTCTTTTTTTTACTCATCATCGAAGCGCAATTGCCTTTGTCGGACAAACTGCCACACATTTTTTACAATTAATACACTTCTTGTAATCTATCTGCGCAAGGTTGTTTTCTATCGCAATCGCATTTACCGGACAAGCCTTAACGCATTTACCGCAGGCAATACATCCAACCTTGCATTTTTTCATTACTTGCGCTCCCTTATCGCGGGACTGACAATTGATATATACATCTTTTTTCTTACGCTCAACCATATAAATAATCCGCCGCGGACACACGGAAACGCATTTTTTGCAGCCGACACAACGTTCAAGAATGACCTTCGGGACTCCTTCCGGCTGCATCGTAATCGCCCCAAAAGGACAAGCCTCTATACATGTGCCTTGCTCCAGGCACGAGTACCGGCACTCCTTATGAGCACCGATTGTCAGGGCGGCAACCCGGCAGTCTTTAAGCCCCTGGTATTCAAACTTATTTTTACAGCGCGTACCGCCGCCGCAGCCGATTATCGCGGCGAGAGTATTTGACCGGGCCATATCTCCCGCCGAAACGCCCAGAACCGCGGCAATTTCTTTCTTGTTTTCAGGCGAACAGGCAACACAGACCGCCAGCTCGGTTTCTTTATTCACCACCGCTTCCGCCAGGCCGGCACAACCGGCCAATCCGCACGCGCCGCAATTGATTCCCGGCAATAATTCCGTTACTTTAGTAATCCGGGGATCCACGAAAACATGAAATTTTTTTGAAACCCACGCCAGTACTGCGCCGAAAATAAGCCCCAATCCTGATAAGGCGATAACCGCCGAAGCAATACTATTCATTTTAATTCACCAAACCTCCTTGGCACAATAAATTTATCCAGCAGCGGGACTAAGATGTTCATAAGTAAGATAGAATAAGAAACCCCCTCCGGATATCCTCCCCATAAGCGAATAACACCGGTGATCAAACCGCAACCGAAACCAAAAATCAGCTGTCCGGTCTTGGTTATCGGACTGGTAACGTAATCAGTCGCCATATAAAACGCCCCCAGCACCAGCCCTCCGGAAAGAATATGCAATATAAAATCTCCGCCGGCTATACCATCCTTTCCGGAAAAAAGCCAGCTGAAAACAGCTACGGTCCCGATAAAACTGACCGGTATTTGCCATGATATATATCCGCGGATAAGTAAATAAACCGCACCCAGCAGCAGCGCGGCCACGCACCCTTCGCCAATACAACCGCCGCGAAACCCAAGAAACAGATCACGGTAAGAATAATTAATGATATCCGCTTGAGATAAAACATTCGTCCCCTGGAAGCTGTCCTTAAAGACGGCCAGCGGAGTTGCCGCCGTAACCGCATCCACACGAAAAGGCGCGGGCCAGCGTGTCATCAATACAGGAAAGCTTGCCATAAGAAAAACCCGGCCGATTAAAGCCGGATTAAAGATATTAAATCCCAGACCGCCGAAAAGAACCTTGGAAAAAACAATCGCGATGAACGCACCGATAAAAACCATCCATAAAGGCGCCTGCGGTGGTAAATTATATGCAAGCAATAACCCCGTCAATGCCGCGCTTCCGTCACTAATCGTATTTTTGCCTCCCGCCATTAAGCCACATCCGTATTCAGTAGCCACTGCGCCCAATACCGCGGTTATAATAATCCAAAGCGTGGAAAGCCCAAAAACATAAACACTCACGATCCCGGACGGAATTAAGCAAAAAAACACCGTCCACATTATTCTTGATGTCGTCTCCGGGAAACGAATATGCGGAGAACTCGTCATTGATAACGTCATAGCCCTCTCTTCACTCATTTCACAACCGCCTTAATTAATCTTATACTTTCGACGATCCGTCGTTTTGCCGGACAAACATACGCGCAGGCCCCGCATTCCATACAATCCCGCGGATTATACTGCAGCGCCTGCTCAAAACTCTTAGATTCCACGCAGAGGCTTAATGCGTACGGAAGCATCCTAACCGGACAAACATTCACGCATCTGCCGCAGCGGATACAAGGGGTTTCCGTAAAATCCTTGATTTCATCTTTCGCAAGCATCAATATACCGGATGTTCCCTTTATGACCGGTACATCATCCGTAAACTGCGCCAGCCCCATCATCGGCCCGCCCATGATGATTTTTCCCAAGGGCTCTTTTGTCCCTTCACAAAACGCAATTATATCCGAAAACCTCGTACCTAATCTTACTTTTAAATTAGCCGGCTTCTTTACAATTCTTCCCGTTACCGTAACGATTCTCTCGTATAAAGGCTTTCCTAAACATACGGCTTCGTAAACAGCTACCGCCGTTCCTACATTTACAACAATAACGCCGACATCAAAAGGCAGTTTTCCCGGAGGCACTTCCCGTCCGACAACCGCCTTAATCAATTGCTTTTCCGCGCCCTGCGGATATTTTGCTTTTAAAGCAACAACTTCAAACCGGCGCTTCTTTTCCATAATTCTATTTCTAAGCTGCAAAACCGCTTCCTGCTTGTCTTCTTCTATCCCGATAAATACTTTTTGTACATTTACAATCTTCTGAATCAGCTGAATTCCCTGCAGCAGTTCGTTGGTCCTCTCCAGCATCAGACGAAAATCGCACGTAAGATACGGCTCGCATTCAACCCCGTTTATAATTAAGGTATCTACCGGCCGCGGCGGATTTAATTTAACCTGGGTAGGAAAAGCCGCTCCGCCAAGCCCCACGATCCCGCTATCTTTAATTATAGCCAGCAACTCCTCCTTAGAGAGCTCCGCAATCCCGCTGCGCTCCTTCACCTGTGCATCGTTTTCATCCTTGCCGTCGGAATCTATAATTACGGCAGGACAAGAGCCCAATACCGGGTGGTTATAGTCACTAATATTATTTACCGTACCGGAAACACTGGCATGAACCGTGCTGGAAACCACGCCGTTACCCTGCCCGATTTTTGTCCCGGCTTTAACCTTGTCGCCTTTTTTTACAAGCGGTTCACAGATACTCCCCGTATGCTGGCTTAAAGGAATAATGACCTGTGCCGGTAACGGCATCGCGCAAATAGGCTCATTCCTGGTAAGCTGCTTATGCCCTTCTATATGTTTTCCGCCCGGAAATGTTTTCATTGCCGCATTCAATCCGTTCATAATTATAGCCCTTTTCCAATATAAATTTGCCGCTCTTATTTTGCCTCAAATCTCTTTGAACGGCTTTTCTTAAAAAAAAAATATTATTTTATATTAGCATAAAAACATTAATTTGAAAACAAATTTTATTGACACTAATTTCTTATTATGTTATAGTTTACAATCAAAAAGGAAGCCTTTGTGAAGATGGTCAGGGACAAGCATATAACGGTCAAATCTAACAAGTTAAATAGTAAGGAGGGTTCAAAATCCCATGGGAGAAAATAAAAATACGACGCTAGATCCTATGTGCATCGACATGCTTAAAGAAGTCGGGAATATTTGTTCCGGAAATGCCACCGTCGCGCTTTCTCAAGTACTTAATCAAAGAATAGAGCTAAAAATACCCGACCTTAAACTCATCAAAGCAAACTCCGTATTTAGCAAACTTAACCATTCACAAGAAATTTTAGTCGGCGTAAACATTCAGCTCCTCGGTAACCTCTCCGGGAACATCGTATTAATGTTCCCGGAAAAAAGCGCTTACAGCCTGGTCGACGCGGTTTCTCAATACCGCAGCGAACTCGGCAATGCCACGGAATACGGAGTATCGTCTTTGAAGGAAGTCGGCAATATCGTTATCTCTGCCTACCTGGCAACATTGTCCACGTTTACAAAGCAGGTAATTCTGCACTCAACCCCCAGTCTTATCTGCGGAACACTGGAAACAATATTCAATGTCGCTTTCCACGGCTTTAAAAACGTGGCGCATGAAATTATCCTTATCGAAACATTTTTCGATATAAAGGAAAACAGCATCAAAGGCAGTTTTTTCCTTCTGTTCGATCCAAAAACAATAAAAAGGCTGCTGGAAGATACGCGGAAATACTGGGAGTCCGACAAAAAGACAAATTAAACCGATTCTAAACACTTACAGGAAAAAACAATGCCGATACATTACTGCTGCACACGATGTCAAATATACTGGACATGCGAATTAAAATGGTACCGCGGAGAACGGCACGAAGAAGATGTTTGCTGTGAACTATGCGATTATTTTCCTGCTTGCTTTAAAAAACCCGCAGAGAAAAAATCCAAATCAGAATAACTTCGTTCTTGTCTTATTCTATCGGGCGCATATGAAGCGTTTTAAAATTCACTCCCGAGCCCTTGGTAGGAATTGACTGTACAGGTTCCGTCAGAAAAAACCCGCCTTTTTTAATGCGTTCTTTCAAAACAGCGCAAATTTCACTTGCCTTGTAATAACTGGATAATCCGGCAGTAGGCACCGCATTCCCGTTAAACATAATCTTTCCGGAGCGCAGTTCTTTATAGTTCACCCTTCCTAAAGAGTTGGATTTGCCTTCCGGATAGTCTTTACCGTAATCTGCAATGTTCGCAAAGATTTCCTCATCCTTAACACTGACAAATTTCGCCATTTCCTCGTCGAGAATCGGAATCGGCACGCCTATGCCCACCGACAAACTTACTCCATAACCGCGAAAAGAAGCCGCCCGAAGCCAACGGGTAGACATCTCTTTCAAGTCTCCTTTTACGGCAAGCGTACCCGCCGGGCTCTCCGGCACCCCGGTTTTGGTCCTTTTAACGTCCGTAGTGTGCTGCGTCCCTTGAGAAATAACATAGCCAACGGCCCCGGCCAAAAAAATCCTCGTTCCCACACCAATCGTGCGAAAATAGGGATCATTTAATAACGGAGACAATTGCCCGGCGCTGCAATAATAAGCATTAGCCGCATACGGCCGCAACACTCCCATATAAGTGCTAATCGTACGCTCGGACATATTCACCGCGACATTATAGTTCTGATAACAATTGCGCGGATTGATCATCCAGGCTTCATTTAGGTCTTTTAATTTAATCAACGTTGTAAGTTTCCGCAGCGGATAACAATCCGTACCGTAAGATTCCGCCCTTAAACGAAGGCTTTTCCCCGAGACCAAATCTTCAATGACATGCGCACCGCCGTATCTAAATTCGCCGCAGCCGTAAGAATTGGCCGGGTCTTTATCGGAAATCTGAGTTGCTCCGATAAGCATATCCACCGCCGCCAATCCGCAATAACATTCGACATCATTAAGCCATGCCTTTTGTATTTTAATTTTCGGTTTGGAATGGCCGATATTAAAAACGGCCATGGAAGAACACATTGGGCCAAAAGTCCCGGTTGTAACCACGTCCACATGCTGCGCCGCTTTTTTTAGCCCTTTTTTGGCTACGATATCGAGCATTTCCTCTTTGGTTACAACGACTGCTTTACCATTTTTGATTTTAGCATTGATTTGTTTTATGGTCTTTCCCATACGATTCCCCTGCTTTTAAACCGCTGACTTCTCCTGTTTTGACTGCTTCTCTGTATTAATTTCCATCTTTTTCAAACACCAATATTTAACATAACTCAACAACTGATACGTAGCCCACTGCCAGGCCATCATAAAACCGATAACGCCGTCTTTATAACCTTTCTTCTGCACATACATCTTGAAAAAACGCGAAAAAGTCCTCACGGCGGCAACCCCCGCATTCATTTTGCGTTTGTCTCTTACCCACTTTTGCGCCTCTAGCGTGCTCTGCAGGTTCATTTTTGAAACGACCTGGGAGAAATCGTCATAACAATAATGCGCGATATCACCGCTAAGCCTTCCCTCTTTACCGTCAAGGTAAGCCCGCGGATGTATTTCCGCATCCTCATAACGAAATTTACTTTTTTTGAAAAATTTTACCCTGCCGGCCGGATACCATCCTCCATAACGCATCCAATAATTCCGGCCGAAAATACTTTTCATCGCCACGGAAAAGGCGTCATATTCCGTGCCGTTTTTTAATACCTCTTCGATTTGGTTCCTGAGCGTTTCGCTTACACGTTCATCCGGGTCAAGCGATAAAACCCATTCATTCTTAGCGCGCTGATAAGCACGGTTGCGGATAGAACCTTCCTTGTCCCAGGTATCGGGATAAATGGATTTCGTATATAACCGGGCAATCTCCAGGGTCTTATCCGTGGAACCGTTATCTACGATTACAATCTCCTGCGCCCAGGCAACCGACTCCAGGCATTCTTTGATATTCGATTCCACATTCCAGGTAATAATAACCACACTAACCGGTAATTTATTCAACATTAGTTCCTCATTTTTTATTCGATACAGGCGCAACTCACCCAATGGTGCGGCGCCACCTCTTTTAAAACCGGATTCTTTTCCGCGCACTCCTTACGGGATTTGGGGCAAAACGAAAAAAACACGCAAGCGGAAGAGGTGTCCGCAGCCGTACCCCGCTCATCTTTACGCGGCAACTCAGCTTCCTTTTTTCGGGTACGAAGCAGCCGTTTATGCAAAGACGGCATACTGCCGAGTAAAAGCTGTGTATACGGATGCAAGGGATTATTGTAGACTTCACCCGTGCTGCCTTTTTCCACTACTGTCCCGCGTAACATCACGGCAACCCTGTCGCTTACGTAACGCACCACTCCCAGATTATGCGCGATAAACACATAGGTCAACGCGTACTTTTGCTGCAGCTTAACTAAAAGATTCAAAACCTGCGCCTGCGTGGAGAGGTCAAGGGAGGAAACCGCTTCATCCAGCACCACCAATCTAGGCGACGTCGCCAGCGCGCGAGCTATTCCCACCCGCTGCCTTTCTCCGCCGCTTAATTGCTGCGGCAGGCGGTCCGCATGCCCTGAGTTCAACCCGACCTGGATAAGCAGTTCCTCTATCCTCGGCCGCATAAAAATTTTCGGCATTCCGAAAGACCGCAAAGGCTCGGCAATTATATCTTTCACCGTAAGCCGGGGAGAAAGGCTTCCGTAGGGGTCCTGAAAAACAATCTGCATCTGCCGGCGCAAAGGCCGGAAAGCAGACTCGGACAAACGCGTAATATTTTTTTCCTTAAAAATTATTTCTCCGGAAGTCGGCGGAATAAGCTTAAGAATAATCTTTGCCAAGGTAGATTTTCCGCACCCCGACTCTCCGACCAAACCAAGCGTCATCCCCTCGGTCAAGGTAAGGCAAACATTATCAACGGCCTTAATCCGCTGCGGACGCAGCGAAAAAGAATTCCGGTTTATTTCATAAAATTTAGTTATATTTCTGAGCCGGAGTATAGCCAACAGCGGACCTCCTGATTTTCTTTTTGCCGGGCCAACGCCGGCATTTCTTTACGGCAGCGGTCAAAAACTTTCGGGCAGCGCGGATGGAAACGGCAGCCTTGAGGAAAACAGCCCGCCTTCGGAACTTCTCCGCAGAGTACATTAAGCCTACTCCGTTTTACCGCCCAAGCCCCGGGCAGACATTCAAACAGCCCTTGCGTATAGGGATGCTGCGGCTGCCGCATTAAGCGTTCTGCTTTCGCATATTCCACGATCTGCCCGGCATACATTACCGCGACACAATCCGCCAATTCACCGATTACATTTATATCATGGCTGATAAACAGGATGGAAACTCCGAACTTTTGCCTTAATTCCTGCAATAGGACAATAATCTGCGCCTGAATAGTCACGTCCAGCGCGGTTGTCGGTTCATCGGCAATCAATAACTTCGGCCGCGTCACCATCGCCATGGCAATCATCACCCGCTGTTTTTCTCCTCCGGATAACTGGTGCGGGAAACACTTCACCTTTTTCTGCGCGTTGCGGATACCGACTTCCGTTAACTGCTCAACAATAAAAGCATCGCGTTTTGCGGCAGCAATATCCTTGCGGTGCAGGAAGATGACTTCTTTCATCTGTTCCTCTATCCTCAGCACCGGATTTAACGATGTTGCCGGTTCCTGAAAAACATAGGATATTTCACTGCCCCGTTTTTTTCTCAATTCATCTTCCGGCAAAGAGGCCAGGTCAATCCCGTTAAAAACAATACTTCCCTCGGCTATTTTACAATTCCGCGAAGGCAAAAGGCGCGTAATCGATAACGCCGTCATTGTCTTGCCGCAGCCGGATTCTCCGACCATGCCCAATATTGAACCTTCTTCCAGAGAAAAAGAAACTTCATCTACGGCGGGAATAATTTTATCGTCATAAAAAAAATAGGTTTTTAAGTTTTTAACCTCAAGCATGTTCGCCTTTACTTGCGGGGCAAAAGAATATCCCGCAGCCCTTCTCCCAGCAGATTATACCCCAAAACAGTTATGAAAATCGCCACCCCGGGGAACAATGTCAGCCACCAGGCCGCCCCCAGGCTGGCCTTTGCATCCATCAATATATTGCCCCAACTCGGCGTCGGCGGCTGCACCCCGATTCCGAGAAAACTCAGGCTTGATTCCACTAAAATAGCCGCGGCAACTCCCAGTGTCGCGCTGACAAGTACAGGGCCGGCGGCATTAGGAATAAGATGGCGGGTAATAATCCTCGCGTTGGAAACCCCGCAGGCGCGTGCGGCCAGGACGAATTCCCTCTCTTTTAAACTCAAAATCTCCGCGCGTACAAGGCGTGATATTCCCATCCATCCCGTAACACCGATTACCGCCATAATAATCATAATGCCGGGCTCGAACAAGGCGACTAAAGCAAGGATCAGAAAAATACTCGGGAAACAGAGCATAATATCGACAAAACGCATAATCAGCATATCTATCTTCCCGCCGTAATAACCGGCAATCGCGCCGAAAAAAATACCGATGGCCACGGAGATACCTACGGAAACAATACCCACCAGCAACGATATCCTTGCTCCATATGCCATACGCGAAAACAAATCACGGCCCAAAAGATCCGTTCCCATTATATGCTGCGCGTTAGGCGCTAAAAGATAACTGCCGATATCCACCTCATCCGGCTGGTAGCCGGACAGCGGCGCACTCAAGGCAAACAGAGCCATAACCAGGATAATCAACGCACCGGCCACGGCCGGCTTGTTTTTAAAAAATACCTTTGTCATCCGCTTTGCTCTCCTGTTCTAATCCGCGGATCCGCAAACGAATAAGCCAGATCCGCCGCGAGATTGCCTACTAAGGTGAGCAATGTTCCAATCACAAGCACCCCCATAATTACCGGATAATCCCGCGACATCACCGCGTCATAAAACAATTTTCCCATGCCCGGAATAGCAAAAATAGATTCGGCGATAACACTGCCGCCGATAAGCCCGGGAACCGACAGCCCCAGGAGCGTAATTACCGGCAATAACGCATTACTCATGGCATGCCGAAAATAGATGCGTCTTTGCGGCAGGCCCTTGGCTTTGGCCGTACGGATATAATCCTGATGCAAAACATTAATCATGCTCGTGCGCATATAGCGGGATAACCCGGCGAGGCCGGTGAACGCGGAAATAATAACCGGCAATAAGAGATGCCGCAGATAATCAATGAACTTCTCCCAACCGCTGTAATATTCAAAACTGATGGAACGAATGCCGGAAACCGGCAGGCAATGCAGTGTCACGCCGAAAAACTTCATGAGCAAAAGCGCCAGCCAGAATGTCGGCATGGCAAAACCGATAAAAACGAACACGGTCATTGCCCGGTCAAAAAACGTATCCTCATGAACCGCGCTGAACACACCGATAGGCACAGCGATAAGTAAAATCAATAACAATGAAAAAAGATTAATCGTTAAAGTAACCGGAATCCTTTCGCTAATCATGGTCATAACCGGACGGTTATCAATAAAAGAATTCCCGAAATCCAGCCTCACCAGCCGGCTTAGCCACTTAGCGTACTGTACCGGCAACGGCTCATCCAGCCCATATAGCTTCTCCAGGCGCTCTCTCACCTGCAGACTTACTTTTTGGTTTAATTGCAGTTGGACATCGGTTGGCTTACCGGGAGCAAGATGGATAACCAGAAAAGAAATTAAGCTTATACCGATAAGCAAGGGAATAAGCATGAACAGGCGTCTTAAAAAGTAGGTAAGCATTTACAGATTTAGTTATTATCCTTTCTCCGCGTCCGGAACAAATCCAGGAATCTGTCCTCATAATCTTTATAAATATGCCATCGATCCAATTCCTGCTTTAATTCATTGGCTCTGGAGATATCTTTTTCCGCGTTTTTAAACAACTCTTCGATTTTTGTTCTGGCCGATTCCGGCAACCTGGTAACCGCGGCCAATGTCTGCTTAATTTTTTCAACCTCTTCTTCGCTTATCGGGCCCGGGACCGTTCCTGATTTAAAGTAATCAATCAGCTTTTCAATCTCATCCTCAATAATCTTGATCTGTTCGTCAAGGCCGCTAAAATCCAGCGCCAGATTCAGCAGCCGGGAAAAAGCGGACAGCACGGCTTTCGACGCCCGGGGATTTTCAATTTGTATGGCATAAAGCGGTATCTCCGCCAAAAAACACACAGCTTCTATGCGGCGTTCTTTAGCCACGCTGAGCAACAGCCCGTTAAGGCCGCTTATCTGCCCCGTACGCAAAAAGCTAACCTCCAGTTTAGATAACTCCTTTAATATCTTTTTATCCGTGGCGGTGGTCCATACCTTAGGTACCTGCAAATGATCTATCGGGGACGGCATCGAAGCAAACGTAAATATACGTCTTGCTTTAAACAGTACGGCTATGTCCAAAACAAGTTTCGCGTAATCATACCCTTTTTCCTGTGCCGGCTGTGCCTCGCATAAAAATATAATCAAATCATGTTTTCCGGAAGGATTTCTCCAATAATAGAATTTTCCCGTCGGCAAGCGCGGAAATTCAACCTGGCTGTTTACGATCCATGCCTCATGCGGCGAAAAAAAGCCATCCGCGGTTATCTCCGCGAATTCCACCGGCCGCAGCTTTTCCCAGAGGAACTCTACGGCCCGCACCGCCACATTCCCCATTCCCGGCCAGGCGGCAATAAGATACGGGCTTTTTAATCGCGGCCTCTTTGTATATGTAATCAGCTTACTTTTCATAGCACATATAAGATACTACAAAGTATCCGGGTAGTCAACACGAAAATAAACATACGAAAATAAACAGCAAAAGTCTTGAGAATTTAAACCGAACGTGTTATAACTATAAGGCCAGGTATTTAACCACATTATAAATTTATATATTATAATAAAAAAATGAACAAAAAAACAAATATTGACCTGCTTCCGGAAAATCTTCGCGAAGTACTCAGCAAAAACGGGATAAAAAATCTGTATCCGCCGCAGGCAGAAGCAGTTGCAAAAGGGCTGCTATCCCCAAAAAACATGGTCCTTTCCATGCCGACCGCTGCCGGAAAGACATTGCTGGCCGAACTTGTAATGCTGCAAACAATACTCTCGGGAAAAGGCAACTGCCTTTATATTGTCCCCATGCGCGCGCTTGCCTCGGAAAAACATGACGATTTTAAAGAACGCTACACTTCGCTCAATGTTAGCGTCGGCATCGCTACCGGAGATTATGATTACGTAGACCGGCGCCTCACAAAAAACGACATTCTTATCGCTACCGCGGAGAAGGTCGATTCGCTTTTACGCCAGGACCCCTCCTGGCTGTGCTCGCGGCTTGCCTGTGTTATTGTCGACGAAATACATTATATCGGAGATCCGCACCGCGGCCCGACACTGGAAACCGTGATTACCCGGCTGCTTACGATTAATCCCCAATTAAAAATTCTCGGGCTCAGCGCGACCATCGCCAATGCGCACACCATCGCCGGCTGGTTAAACGCCAACCTGGTTACCAGCACATGGCGGCCGGTAGCCTTAAAAGAAGGGGTCTATTACCAAGGTACGGTAAAATTTGCCGACGGCACTTCAAAGCAAATAGACACCTCCACCGCAGAAGATGACGATATCGCCGCGCTTGCCATTGATTGCATCAAGGAACAGGGACAAGCCTTGGTCTTTGTCAATACGAGGAAATCCGCGCAAGCAGAAGCCCGGCGCATCGCCAAACAAATGCACCGCGTACTATCAAATGATGAACGCATACGCCTAAAATCCCTCTCGGAAAAAGTCGACAATGATAGCGGAGAAACGACAAAATTAAGCAAACAACTGAGTGAATGCCTGCAAAGCGGCGTTGTATTTCATCATGCCGGGCTTCACCATACGCACCGCAAACTGATCGAAGACAATTTCCGCGGCAACACCATAAAAGTTATCTGCGCGACCCCGACCCTTGCCGTAGGAGTCAACCTCCCTTCCCGGCGGGCAATCATCCGCGGGCTTTACCGCTATGTCTCAGGCCTGGGCATGCGGCCGATCAGCGTCATGGAATATAAGCAAATGAGCGGCCGCGCCGGCCGGCCTAAATACGATACGTATGGAGAAGCAATCCTTGTTTCCAAAAGCCAGAGAGAGCAAAACAGCTTGTTTACTGATTTCATTTTTGCCGACGCCGAACCGATAGCCTCGCAGCTTGGCAATGAAACCGCCTTGAGAACCCACCTTCTCGCATCCATTGCCACCGGTTTTATCACCAGTATAAACAGCGCGTTCGAATTCATTCAAAAGACGTTCTTTTCTTATCAGCAGAAGCGTTACGACATTTCCGACATGGTCATTGAAATCATCGAATTTTTAGCGCGGGAAAAAATGATCCAAAAGAAAAATGACTCGCTGCTGGCTACGGCATTCGGGGCAAGAATCAGCCGCCTTTATCTTGACCCCATCAGTGCCGTAATCATCCGCGACTGCTTACAGGAAACGAACGAACACATATCGTCATTAAAACTTTTGTATCTTATTTGTTCCGTTCCGGATATGAGCGTACTCGCTTTAAACAAAGCCGACTTGGAAAAAGTACTTCCCTTTGCCGATGCGCATAACGAAGATTTTGAACTGCCTCTGCCCTTAAGCGATGACTTCAATTCCCATCTGGCAAAGATTAAAACCGTATGGATGTTATCCCTCTGGATGAATGAAGAAAAAGAAGAAAATATCTGTGAGATTTTTAATATCGGCCCCGGCGACGTGCACCGTTTTGTTGAAACCGCCGAATGGCTGCTCTACGCGGCAATCGAATTAGCCAAACTGCTCAAGATTCCCGGGATAAAATTAGTGCAGACATTAAGGACACAGATGAAATACGGAATCAAGCCGGAGCTTATCGAACTTGTAAATCTAAAGGGAATCGGCAGGATGCGCGCCCGCAATCTATTTGGGAAAGGCTATAAAAACATCGCGCAGCTTAAAAACGCGCCTTTAGAATCATTACAAAAGATTCCGACTATCGGTAAAGAGATTGCCGCCAACATAAAAAAACAAGTGGAAGCACAAGATTTAGCCCCGTAGGGGCTAAATCTTAGCTCATAGGATGAAACAGATGGGGCAACCTTAAGAAACATTAAGGAACCTCAAGCAACCTAAAGTAACCTCAATCAACAACACCTCAATTAAATTTTGTGATTATTATCCTAAAAATTACCGTTGCCGTCAAATCCTTTTTCCTTGCTTCGCTTTATATTGTAAAGCTTCATCTTATTGTAGAGTGTCGTACGGTTAATGCCCAGATACGCCGCGGTTCTCGTACAATTCCAATTCGTATGCTCCAGAGCATTAATCACGATATCCCTTTCCGGGTGCTTCAGAGCGTCTTTTAAAGAAAAACTGCTCTTCGAAGCTTCCTCTTTGAGCGGGCAGCTGTTATTGCGGATTGAATCCGGCAAATCTTTCAATTGGATCGTATTGGTGTTAACCAAAATACACGCTCTTTCAATCGTGTTTTCCAGTTCCCGGATATTTCCCGGCCATGAATACAGCATCATCGCCTGCATTGCTTCCTCTGAAACATTTTCAATAAACATTCCGTTGCGCGGCTTACGCATCAGGTTATATTTATTCAGGAAATGACTCGCGAGCAGCGAGATATCTCCCGGGCGCTCCCGTAACGGAGGCAAATTAATACTTATCACATTAATCCTCCAGAACAAATCCCCGCGAAAGCTCTTCCTTTTTACAAGCTCTTCAAGATTTTGATTCGTTGCCGCGATAATCCGCACATCGGATTTAAACGTCCTTGTATCCCCCACCCGTTCATACCCGCCTTCTTCCAATACCCGCAGTAATTTAACCTGCAAACTCGGCGAGCATGTATCGATCTCATCCAGTAATAAAGTTCCTCCGTTCGCGAGCTCAAATCTGCCGGCCCGATCTTTAATCGCTCCGGTAAAGGCGCCCTTAACATGGCCGAACAGTTCACTTTCCAAAAGCGTCTCCGGCAGCGCCCCGCAGCTTATTTCAATAAACGGCTTATTGCAGCGGTACGTATCCGCCTGATGGATGGCCTGCGCGATCATTCTTTTACCCGTACCGCTTTCTCCGCAAATCATTACCGTTGAAGGAGTATCGGCAATTGCTTCAATCATGGAATAAATCTTCTGCATCTTCTCATCTTTACCGATTACGGTATGAAACTTATGGCGCTGCATATCAAAAGGCAACTTACGTTTTCCTTCAAAACATGTATTTGTTTTATCCCCGAAGTTTTTGGCGTTACCATCCGTTATTTTATCTATAATCATTTTTATCTGTTTATCCTCATCAGTAACTAAGATATGTGTTCTCATGACTACCCTCCCATCCGAATCCTGGGTGTAAATTCGGCTCATCCATGAGAAACACCTTCCACCTCTATTTTTCCCTGATAACAGCAGCCTGCGGCTTGAAGCTTTTTTGTTAGTTTACTTCATCCTTTGTCTATGAGCCATGAGCCATCAGCCATGAGCTAATTTCCGTCCTTCGTCTTAGTGAGCGCAACGAACGATCGTCCCTCGGACTTCGGTTGTTTTACTTCGTCCCTCGGACTTCGTCCAGTTATCCCCCCCCGTTAGATAATTGCTCGATCTCTTTTTCAACTTGAGCCTTATTCGCAAAATCGGGAAAACGTTCAAGAATTTTCTTATAAGTTGCCAGCGCCGCTCCGGGATTATCGAGCCTTTTGCTGTAAATCCCGCCCAGGACAAAAAGCGTTTCCGGCCCGATAGAGTATTTAGCATCAAGCCCTTCTATATACCGTACCGCCCCCTGCCAATCGTTCTGTTCCACATACGTACGCACAATAAGATTGTAGGCCAGCAAAGCGATCTTTGTGTTTGGATACTCCTGTGCTATCCCCTCATAATATGATACCGCACGCGCGTATGCGGCACGCGCCGCAACCGGATCGTCCTTTCCTCCATAATAGCGCGCGATATATAAGGGCACATTCAAACCTTGCGCCGTATTGCGATACTTCTTTATAATTTCATCGAATATTGCCAGAGCCTCAGGCCACTTTCCTTCTAACTCAAACGTCTGGCCCTTGGAAAATAAGGCAAGCGCACTCACTTCCTGCCGTCCCTGGTGAGATATAAAAATTTTATCATATATATCCCGGGCCTTGTCAAATGATTTTTGCGCCGTATGCAGTTTACCCAACTTAAATTGCGCATTCAGCAAAAGTTGCGGATCCTGAGTTTTTGCTATTACCGTTTCGTATAAAGCAACTGTTTTATTGTAGACATAAGGCGCAGCCGTATCACTGCTAGCCAAAATATTCTCGGCCATTTTATCCGCCTGCCAGATCATCCGTTCCAGCATATACTGCTGACCGCATCCTGAGAGCATTAATACCGTAATAAGCGCTAAAAAACGAATCGTTTTTTTGCTCATGCTCTCTCATCCTTTATAATAAAGTAGCCGGCGCTAACCATAATTGTTATCCCCGCGTTTAGAAAAAAAGAAAGTAAAATCCCCGCCGCCAAAACGAGAAAAATCACCTCCGGAACAAACCTTTGCATCAAAAACAATAACTTGTTCTTTAACAAAGCAATAGGTAAAAATAAGCTCAAAGGAAAAATTACCAATACAAACGTCACCCATAAATTCTTTAAAGTTAAGATAAGGCTTTTAAAAATAGCTGAAATAAAATTTTTCCCTTCAATCACAACCGCCGGCTGGGCAAAAACAAACAAACTTTGCACAACAGCGCCGATAAATAGCGCTGCTGTCGCATGGATAAGCATCCAATTCCCCTCGTCCCCAAAATGATTCCGCATCGCGAGTATCATCTTAAATACTGCCTGCCGTTTAAACACAAAGGCACACTGCACCAGGGCAAACACAATTAGATTAATCGCCAAGAGGTGCCAATAGCTGTGCAAGGCATCACGCGCGGCAGACCGCAAAGTAATAAATTTTTCCTGTTTATACTGCTTAAACGCGCTAATTGTCATTCCCGAGGCAAAAGCCCCGCAAAAAACAGCAACAACCGTCTGGAAATAATAGTGCAGATGAGACAACAACAAAAGTATCAGCGGATAATGCAGAAACTTCGCTCCCCAGAAGCGCTCAATAATCGGCATACTGTATTTAACAAAAGGCGGCTGAAGTGCCGCGAAGATCAGCAATAAGCCGATAACCTCAATAACCGCAATAATCGCGAAAGGATACACTATTTGCGGAAAATCAGCCATAGCCTGAAATCCGGTTCCAAGTGCCTTTTTTATAACCCCTGTCTGGGTGATGCCTTTTTCCCGCATATCAATTCTCCGGTACGTTTATTAAAAAGAGTGTATATTTAGCTTTACAGATACAGCCGAATGTGCATTTTTTTAAACACAGCATTCAAAAAAAAATCAAGGTATACCTTAAAAGGTCACAAATTGTGCTTTCTTAAATATCTGAAAATTGAGAGTCAATAGGGAATCAAGTTCTCGTTTATAAGTTAAATGGGTCTTACCCAGACAATCGCTGATAGCGTTTTTAAAACTTTCAAACTCTGAATAATACTTTGAATACAAACATTGCTTTTTGACAAATTTCCAAAGCCGTTCAATAAGATTGAGATTCGGTGAATATGCTGGCAAAAACAGAAGTTCAATATCAAGCTGCTTTGCAAATTGCTTAACAAGATTACACCTTTGATAGCGAGCATTATCTAACACAAGGGTAATAGGTGTCTTTAAGTTTAAATGAGCAATTTTCCATAATAAATCACAAACACTTTGAGAGTTGATATAAGCGTCATTGGTGATGGCAATCAACTCATGCGTAACAGCATTAAGGGCTCCTAAAACATTAAACCGTTGCCTTCCAGATGGAGCCTTTAGAAATAATCGCGTCCTACTCCACAGGTATCCTAAAAAAGGCGCTAAAACAAAATGTGCAGCATCAACAAAAAAAACGGTTCGGGTTCCTTTTTTTGCTTCTTTAAGACGAGGTTCTAACTCTTTTTTTTAAAGTTTTCCTGTTTTTCAATATCGACTTTCGAGGGAATCATGCCTACTTTTCGACATTTTAATCCAATGCGTTTAATAAATTTCCAAATTTGCACCTCACTGCGTTTAATGCCGGTAAGTTCCTTAATTTTTGCCATCGCTTCTTTAACGGTTGCAGGAGGATGCTCTTGAAAATAATTTTCAATTGTGATTATGTATTCATTTAATTGACTTTGCGGTTTATAAAAATGAATTTCTTTTAATTTTTCGATACCGCCTGCTTTGTATTCTTTAATATATTGGGTAACAATATTAACTGACACTCCTGTTAATTTTGCGATTCGTTTACGCGATTCTCCTTGGCTTTTTAACCATAAGGCCTCCATTTTTCGTTGGACGCGCGGATGGGGGTGATGATAGCGCTCATAATTTAATATTTCTTTTTCTTTTTCAGTGAACTCAATTTTTATCATGACAGCCTCCTTGCTTTGATAATTTTTAAGTCTACTGAAAATTATACACGTTTAAAGTTTATGCGTCCAGCAAAATAAACGCTATTTATAGCCTAAGTGAGTATAACTAAGTAAGTAGTATACCTTAATTCCTGCTCTTTGTCAAATTCGGCGCTGACGAAATTATTTTGGTTCTTTCTTAATTGAGTTGGACTCTTCTGATTAATTTCATTCGATAAGGCCTATATGCTCTACATGGACTACATGTTAAAAATTCTACCAGGGCTATCCGTCATAATTGTACCAATTCCATTTTCCATAATTTTCACATACCTAGCGTTAAAAATCCACCTTGCCTAAAAAATAAAAAACGCTCAAGAGAAAAAAACCGCATTTCTCTCTTGAGCGAATTCTTTATTCTATCTACAGCCTGATTCAATTAAGCGCACGAACTCTTTTTTCTCTTCAAACCCGCTAATCCCAACAATGCCGGCCCGAGCAATAACATAGTTGCCGGTTCGGGAACAGGAGCAACTACTGTTTCAAAGGTATAATCAGGGTTTCGGGGAGTTCCAAGCGGAACCTTACCACGAATACAAAAACCTATATCAGAGATATTATTTAACCCTGATACTGTAGTAAGATTCAGCATTAAACCCGCAGAACTGCCAACCGGTATTGCTGTCCATCCGCTTTGCACCGGCGAACCTCCGGCGTTTAAGTATAGACAATATTCCCATGTATTTTCATTCCAATTACCGATATTTAACGCGTACGCGTCAAACCCGCTTAAATCACTAATCCCCAGCGCAGTGGATCCAATCCAAATCTCCGGTATCTCGCTACTACCACCGCCGATTTTAGCGATTTTACCGATAAACTTTGCGCCGTCAAATAGGGACTCAACCTCATACACTGTTGTGCCAGCTCCCCCCGTAGCATAAGTCTTATAAAGCTGTTGAATTTGAGCCGGACTAAGCGTAAAGGTAAAGGCCATTGCCGGTTGAGACATCATAATTACACCTGTTACCAGTAGAACTGCTAACATTAATCTTTTCATGTTTCTAATTCACCCCCTTTTCTTAATAAAATTTATTACATTTGCTTAATATTTAACTACTTCTTACGTTATTCCGGGCCGCTGTGTTTATTCACGGCCATTGTTCTATCTAAAAAAGTGAGTGCTTCGCGTCATTCCTGTATTATTTTTTTTACACGTGCTAACTCACCGATCATCTCTGCTTACTATTTTTTTCCGGGTAGCCGCTAATCCCATCAATGCCGGCCCAAGCAACAACATCGTCGCCGGCTCAGGGACAGGCTCTCCGTTTGTTTTTGCCGGAACTTTATCACTGCCTTCGCCAACAGGTATGCCACGAAAACGCGCGACAAAAAATTGCGGCCCGTAATATGAACTCCCCCCTGTGGAAAGCGCGTCGATAAAACTCTGCTCTGTTAATCCGTCCAGGCCGCTGCCGGCCAAATTAAAAGTGAATGTCTCGGTAACACCCGCAGCTATCCCTTTCGTCGGAGGACCATTATCGGCAAAATTACTGTGTAGATTTGTCCCTAAACTTGCGCCGATATCAAAATATCCATAAGGTTCACCTTTAATTCCAGCATTGACAAAAAGTTTATTAAAATCCTCATTCGTAAACGACCAGGTAGGAATGCCAGAGATGGAATTAAACGGATTATTCAATACAAACGCTGTTAGATAACCACCTGAAGAACTGGTATTTTTTAAACTAATCACAAGCGTCGCGTTTGTCGCACTACCCGCGCTGTAGGTAAGGGTGCCTTCAAAATTGCCAAGCCCCGCCGTGGAATTGGCGATATCAGCCATAATAATAACGGCAAAACTTGATTGCGGGACAATAAATCCCCATACCATAATTATTATCAAAACCAATAATTTTTTCATCTTTCTCACCACTTTTTTTTCTATCCGCCAGAGCTTTGCACCAATGCCTTTTTAACCTAGCGCTTTACCTGTTAAAATAACCAACACTGTCTTAAAAATAATATTTAATTCCGTAAAAAGACACATCTTGCGTATATATAAAAGGTCAAGCTTCACCTTTTTCTTCACATCAGACAGGGTTTTGTCATATCTGCTCCTTACCTGCGCCAGCCCGGTAATACCCGGTTTTACCCTCAATCTTTTCTCATATTCCGGTATCTCATATTTTAAAATATTCACTATCTCCGGACGCTCCGGCCGCGGCCCGACAACACTCATCTCGCCTTTTAGCACATTGAAAAATTGCGGAATTTCATCTATATGCGCCTTCCTCATCAATCTTCCGATAAACGGGATTAATCTCGGATCAGCCTCACCGGAACTCCATATCGCGCCGGTGCCGTTCTCCGCATCAGGCTTCATAGAACGCAATTTATAGATTTTAAATATCCGGCCGTTCTCCCCGACTCTTAACTGGGAATAAAACACCGGACCTTTGGGAGAAAACAGCTTTATCCCCAAGGCCGCGAGCACAATAATCGGGGAAGTAATCATCAGACTGATAGAAGCAACCATAATATCAAAACCGCGTTTCAACTGTAAAAAGCGCGCCTGTATAAAACGAAGCGATACCCCGCTAAGCCAGAATAAAAACGCAAAAACCCCATATGGCCGCAACGCCAGGGCCTCTTGTGAAGATGACATAGCCATAACCTTAGGAATCACCAGCAGCAAAGTAACGGCAATCGTAGAAACCAGAATTTTAAGATGTACTCTTGCTATTTTGTTCAACATACCTACGCTTCCTTTTATTGTTGTAACTCTAATAAAGGTGTATTAGTGTATTAGTATCATTTATCAGCATTTTTTGTGCCAAAAACAATGCAGCAAGGCGTTTTTTTATTTTTTATCTGTTCATATTTATAACGATATAAAATTAAAGCAATTAAATTTGTTTAAAAACATACCTAATGTTTTAACTTTTATTACTTCTACTAATAATATTTGCTCCGTCCCTCTATTTCTGTCCATTTTTATAAACAACTGTTGTGCTAATTAGCCAACATTATTGTCTTTGCGGTCCATTCTTAAATGAATTGAAAGAAAAGATATAAGGCATTGAAGGACAAGAGAGAAGAAAAAAGCATCGATTCCCATTTAAAAACTTAATATTATAATCACACAAAGACGCAGAGACACGGAGAATGATAGAAAATGGGATTGGTACAATTATAACGGGTAATGTGGTAGAATTTTTAACATGTAGTCCCTGTAGAGCATGTAGGTTTTATGGAATGGAGTTTTTTAATTTTATTAGCCGGCTCAAAATATTTCTCTTCTACATTCTCTACATGAGTTACATGTGTAAATTTAATATTAAGGCATAAAGTTTGACGAGGGATTTAGAGCAGATATTATTGTTGAAAACATGGGATATCAAGAATTATAAATGGAAGTGTCGAATAAAAAAACTTAGTGTTCTTTGTGTCTCTGTGTGAACACAAGAAACTTACAGGAGCCTGTTTTTTTAACTCGAATTTTATTTAGAATTTGGTATTTCGAGTTTAGTGTTTGTATCTATCTTAACCTGGGTTGTAAGCAAATTGTTCACCACTAAAAACCCCACTGCGGCAAAGAAAAATAACAAAAACCCAGAAAAATCATGAAACCACCCATGCGCTGCTTCCATTCCAAATACATCACTAACCCACCCCATCAATACAATCCGGAAGATATTTGCCAGCAGCGCGATAGGAATTGATGATAAAAATAACATCCACCTAACCGCAATATTTTTTCTTATTAAATACGCAAAGGCCGCGCCAAACGCTAAAAGTGATATTAAATACTTCAAGCCACTACATTGTCCTTCCACGATTAAATAAGAATAAGGCATTTTTATTGTACTTCCCTCTTGTATTGATGTTATTCCGATTTTATTAAGCGCTAAAACCGCCCCATGTGTAGCAAACATTTTCATTTTAAACGTAATATCGCTTATTATTACCAATGGCAGTGGAACCATAAAAAGAAGAAAAGTCACAGGGAACCAAATCTCCTTTAAAATTCTTTTCCCAAAAAAATACATAATCAAACCCGTGATAGCCAAAATAAATGAAAACCCGGATACGAAATATACTCCGGCCCAGATTCCGGACAAATGAAGTAATAATCCTAAGGCAACCAATACAATCCCCCAATTAGAAGGCTGCAGTTCCAGTTTTTTCAATTCCTTTTTTTTGACCCAAACAATAAATAACGATGTGATAATAATCAGCGGCCCATGACTGTAGTACGACTCGGTAGCATTCCAGCGTTCCCACACCCAGCAAAACATAGGATAATAGATTATCCCCAGCAAAATAATAATAATTGAAGTTTTTAATAAATTTTGTACTTTCACGATACACCATTCAATGGGTTTACGGCTAATTTCTTGTTTATGGAAATCCCCCCCGGCAAGCCCGGAGTTATCTCGCCCGACACTGTGAATCGGGCTTGCCATCCAGTGACATCCCGCCGAAGCTGTTTCTTCGCATTTCCGCCACGCCCCAGTCGCGCCGAGATCTCGCCATTATTTATGGCGGATATCCCCCCGCCCTTGGCGGGGGCAGGTGCGAAGGCGGGATAAATATCTTCAAACTATACCACTAATAATAATAAAAAACAAGAGCCCGAGATTTTTTTCTCGAGCTCATCCACTTCCCCCCTTACCGTCTATATCGGTTAATTCCTACTTATGAGCTACGGCTTTTTTTACCGTTGCCTTTTCTGACGATACCGGCTTCGTTACCGCTCACCTTTTCTGCCTTCTGTCCTATCGGGGTAGCTTGTGTCGTTCCATGAGCTATGAGCTATGAGCTATGAGCTATGAGCTATGAGCTATGAGCTATGAGCCACGAGCCATCAGCCAGCGCCAATGGCGCTACCCGCATATTGCCCGGCTAAAAATTATCAGCGGCCTTAAACAAGCCCTGATTACACGTTTTAGCCTTTCTTTTTTCGCGATATAGTCCGCTATCGGTGGGCTATTACGATAATAGAACCGCACAAAGGCACTGCCGAAAGTATTCTTCAAGAGGTACCTGTCCCTGAACTCACATAAGCTCCTGACTTCCTTGGCCATTTTTGTTCCAAATGCCGCAGTGGCGATAAAACATCCGCCGCTGCTGCTGCTGCTGCTGGATACAGACGCCGGGGGCACAATGTCATCCGGAGGACTGTCGTCGCCTAATTCTGCTGTTCCAGCCACAACATACATGGAAAAATGGTTGGTCGCCACGCTGACAACATTGCGCGCCGGATCGACTACGGCGCCGCTCACAAGCTCCCATGCCGAGGCGCTAAGATTATAATAGTACACCTTTAGTGATGCCTCGTTAATACCGGCATCAGTCACGGAAAGCTCCGAATACGGCAGACTAATCGTAACGTTACTGTTAAAGATCGTACCGCCCGGCCCGAAATCAACAACCGGCCCTACACTGCTCATATCCGCGGCATCCGCCGGAGGAGCAACAACTTCAGCAATCGTAATCTGCAGAGGCGTCTCCATCGCATCCGCAGAGACATCAATC
The DNA here is from genome assembly GCA_018895275.1 of Candidatus Omnitrophota bacterium. Classification (GTDB taxonomy): domain Bacteria; phylum Omnitrophota; class Gorgyraeia; order B26-G9; family B26-G9; genus JAHIOQ01. Next base: position 2,283 of record JAHIOQ010000032.1, on the reverse strand, counting down.
CCTGCTCCGGAGATATCCCCACTGCTTACGTTTACCTGCCCGCCGGTATTGCTATCTACCCCTTCAGAGATGATCTCATCCGTCGTAATAAAGGTATTCCGGCAAAAGCAGACTTCATTCTGCAGATTCCGATCATCCGTCCAGGTGACAAAAAAGTGATTGCCCTCTATATCCGTCGCCAATGCCGGCCTGAATTGCTGTCCTCCGGTTGCAAACTGCGTGTAATCTTCAAACTGATAATCCGTATGCAGCGCGCCCGCTAAATTAATTACGCAGGAATCTCCCTGTTTTCCGCTCCAGGCCACAAAAACATCGTTGTTATTATTTATCTTCAGGGCATATTCCAACAACGTATCCGCAGACAATGCCGCATCATTCACCTGGTAACTACCGTCCAGCTCATAAACTCCCAAACCCTGATTATAGTTATAGCAATAAAGAAGCAAATTCGCCTCTGTTCCGGTTAGTTTTTTGCACAACACATAAACAATACTGCCGGTTTGAGAAACCTCTAAGTCCGGGCCTTTACCGTTAGCCGTCCCATCGCTTACTATCGTATCCACACCGAAATTTTCTCCCGCGTCAACACTTGTTGCGGCCGCCGTATCAAAATAAATACTTGACGTGGAATCCTGATTTTGCCCTCTCCAGGCAGCAAATATACGGCCGGAGTCATCTAACCTTATCCTCGGATCCGCGCATAACTGCGGCCAACGGTCATCATCAATCCTTAATGCCATACCGACAAATTCATCCCATTCATCCGCGTAATCGGCGGTTGTTCTGGTATAATAAACCATATCTATACCGGCCTTATCGTCCAGCCAGCAAACATACACGGTCGCCGGCTCCACAGTATCACTATCTCCGTCATCCGTAAGCGCGGGGCCGACGGCAATCGAAGGCCGGGTCTGATTACTTGCGCCTGAGTCATTGTAAATAAGCCTAGCGCTTGCGAAGCCCGCCGCACCACTCTCAAGCCGCGCGACATATATATCCCAATCGTTAACACCGCTGCGCTGCTGCCATACCACATACACATTACCGGAAGCATCGATTGCCGCATCCGGATAACGGTGGTCGACATTATCCTCATTTCCGTTTACCTTAATTACGTTCAGAAAGCTTTCGCCAAAATCCGCAGATTCCGCGCAATAGATATCCCAGTATCCGGAGACAACCTCTTCCCATACGATATAAACATTCTTACCGTTATCGGAAACTACAACACAGGAATTATCCTGTTCTTGCTCAACCAGGACAGATGATGCATTTCTCTTGCCGGATAAGGACTTAACCGAACCGTGAACAAAGTTCTGAACCTTAAACAAATAAGAACTTGTCCCCATCGCATTACCCCGGACATCGCTAGCGGAAACGGAAACCGTAACATTTTCTTCATAATTGAAATATTCCACCCGATCATAAACAACCACATATTCCTTCGCGGATTTTTCTACGATCTTAACATCGTATTCCACTGTATCGCCTTGGCCATTCACATATGTCCGGATTACCCCGTCAACGACGATAGGCGTCGTCCCTACGGAAATATTTATCGTAGAGCTATCCACTCCGGAAAAATCATCCGTGATCGAAAATTTGATATTACTGCTGCGCGATACATTAGCGCCTGCAGCGGCCGGCAAACATCTGTCGATAACCGGCGGAGTATTGTCATCGATAACCGTAAACAAATAACTATCCGCGGACATTTGGTTGGCAGCATAGACATTAATCGCAGCTGAAAAAATTATTATACCTGCGCCAACCAGCAGGTTCATTATTTTTTGTCTACTATTACTTTTTATTTTCATCATTTTTTTATCCCAATAAAAAGGCCTGTTCTCGTTTTTCTGAGAACAGGCTGGTTTATTTCAGTTATCTTTTAGCTCTTGCTATGAGCTATCAGCTAACTCTCCATTCGGTAACCCAACCACCTACTTAGATCTTGGTTTCTGCTATGAGCTATGAGCTATGAGCTATGAGCTAACGTAGGTTTGCGGCTTTGCTTCTGATTGTTCTCAGAAGGGCATTTACTGCCCGTCCCATCCTTTCGAATGGTTTGCCCCGTTAGAGATTTCCCTCTAACGCGGCGCCCCCCATTATCTCTAACGGGGTTTGCCTTTATCGCGGCTTTATTTGTTTCTCAAAGTGCTATTTTTTTTATCCTTGTTACAATAAGCAATAATCGTGCCGTATCCATCCTTATTAACCATTAAAATTATAAAATTTAACACATTAAAAACAAAAGAGTTAAGCTAATAAGACCTTTACGGTTTT
>JAHIOQ010000031.1 GCA_018895275.1 Candidatus Omnitrophota bacterium | reverse complement strand
GTGCCTGACTGAGAAAGCACGATTATCCATTTACCTTAATGAATGGAAAAATTTGATTTCTCTGTGTACCCCGTTAGAGAACTTCGTTCTTTTATATTGATAATATTTCTAATGGGCTAACGGTTATGTTCAATTGGCAGCTTTCTCTAACGGGGTGTACTTGGTGAACTTTGTGAGAGGAATAAATGGTTTTTTAGCAAAAATCTGCGAAAAATGCTTACAGCGGAAATAGAGATACAGCGCACTTGCATTTTTCCGGTTTTTGTGGTATTAATACACCCCGTTCAAAGGAAAAAAAACATTATGAATAAAGAAACCCCTTTTATATCGACAACGCCGCTGGACATCCTGGCGGTAACATTTACCGCGCTGACTGTATTGACAGTTTCCATCTATCTTTTTATCGCGGCAACGATTATCTCCATCTATTGTCCGTTTAAACTCGACTTCAGAGTAAAAGGCTATGCTATCCTTATTACCAAACGCTCATTCCCAAAAACCGGATACGGAATCATGTTCCGCCATGGCATAAAAATATGGAAATATCAAAAAAACAATAACGGCATTACCTCCGAAGTCCAAATCTTTCCTTCTTAAACTACACATTAAAACGAATATCCAGGATATCCCCGTCCTGAACGAGATAATCCCGATCCACAAGCTTCACCAATCCATTTATTTTCGCTTCCTGCATATTATGAACCGTGAGAAAATCCGCGGTATTAACTATTTCCGCTTTGATAAAGCCTCTTTCCAGGTCGGAATGAATTTTACCCGCGCATTCAACAACCGGCAAATCCTTCGTAACCGGCCAGGCCTTTACCTCTTTTTTCCCGGCAGTATAGAAAAAAATCATATTTGATTTTTCCAGCGCCTTTTTAATAAGATCATTTACATCCATAGCCCCTTCCGTTACCAACGTCGGCTTTAAACTTAACGGCGCCAGGCCGCGCAGTAAAAGCATCTCCTGCTGGGAAAACGCCGCGTCGCACAAAGGGATTTCCATCTCCAGATTCTGCAGGCATTTCTGCACAAGCTGCTTTTCCGGTTCATCCTTTGAGTTTTGCAGCCGGGTTTCCATTTTATCTATATCGATAATAAGCAAATCCAGCACCTTTTCCTTCGTAACAACGATACAGTCGGCATGCTGGAAATCTTCCTTAACAACCTCCGCAAAAAACGGCGAAACCTTCTGCGGCGAAAATTTTTCCACAAGGCTGTTCAGCTTATCGTCTTTATACTTTACCTTTCCTTCCGCGACATCAATACCAAGAAAACTTATCTTCATCCGGCTCCTATTGTTTTTGTACGACTACCGTCAAATTTTGAAACCTCATTGGTAAGCATTATAACAACTTTCCCCTCATCAGGCAACACCCGCAGTTTATTTAATTTAATTTAATTTAATTAAAAATACTAAATTTGCATTTTTTTCACCTTATATGTATACTTATATCACTATTTTTAAATTAGTTATTGATTCTTATGAAAACAAAAATATTATTGAAAGCTATAGTTGTTGTCATTATTCCGGGAATTCTGCTGGTTGGCCCCCCAAGGGTACAAGCCGATGAAATATTATTTCCCAGGCTGAATAATAGCTTCCTTGCACCGCAGCTACAGTTAAGCAGCAATCTGTTTACCGAACGATTCGATATACTCATAAGAACGGGAAAAGCTTTCCCTGTAAACGCTGGCACCGAAAAATTCTCACTTCCTCAATTAAACGAATTTTTAAACTCAATTCCCACTGTCTCGGTTACTGGAGAGAACACCTTACTCAATCAGTTAATCCATAACACGGAAATATTATATGTCTCTTCCGAGATGGCGGACTTATCCCGAACCGGCGGCCTTGGAGATGTAACTTTAGAGGGAGTAAACTGGACCGAAAAACAGTTAACTGAAACGGGAAGACATATCAGCCGGGTATTGCCGTTTTTTAAACTTGAACCCAATGGAGCACCGATTAATTATGAAAAATTAGGCTGGGAACTTTCAAAAATTACAGATGCTGCAGGTAAAAACATCGAGTTGGATATTAAGATAAAAGACGAAATTTTCAAAACACGCCTGGTTTTGGGAATCAACAAAAAAGACGGGGTAGTTAACCTTTTTTTAGATAATGAAGAATTATCGCAGCAGCCTTTTTTGAAATATCATGGTGATGCGGGGCGCACACAGGCGATCTGGTTATCGAGAGCGGTATTGGAAGCCGTAAAAACTCTGGGAATAAATGTAAAAACTTTTCATTTAAATGATTGGCAAAGCGGCCTTATCGCTGCGTATCTCAGAGGTACGGATTATTATCCGGATATTGCAAAAAAAACAGGTGTTATTTTAACCGTGCACAACCCAAAATCCCAAGGCCGTTACGGACGGGAAACTTATGAGGAAACAGGGTTGCCATGGGATTTATATAATATGGAGTTCCTGGAATTTCACTATGACTGGAACATGTTAAAAGCTATTGTTTTTTGTGATAAGGTGTATACAGTTAGCCCTACTTACGCAATAGAGATGCAAGAAAAGGATGAAGCCGGGCATGGACTTCAAGGCGTGTTTAAAAAATTGGCAAAGGAAGGAAGATTGGAAGGCGTATTGAATGGTATTGACCCGGCCAAATACCGAATGAAGGAAGGCGAGACAAAACAGACTTATAAAAAGCAACTGCAAAGAATTGCTATTGACCATAAAGGTTCTTATAAGTTTCAAGTGGATGAATTTAAGGAACAAAGCCTTTCAGCTCAAAAGTTAGCCAAAGCAATAATAGAAGATTCAAAGTCTTCTGAGAAATCTCCGGAGTCTGAGGAAGGCGCGGTTAATTGGCTTAATGAAAGCATTCTGCCATACAAGATATTTAATAACTTTCTGTCAATTACAGACTTAGATAAAAAAGGCCAGGGGTTGGCGGGTCAAATTGAGAATAAGTATGACCAGGCATTATCAGAGTTTTCAGATGAAGCGTTAAAGAAATTAGCTGAAACACCAGAAGGGCAGCAGTTTAAAAGTCTGGTTTTAAGATTGCGTTACCCACAGAGAACTCCAAAGAGCCATAAAAAATTTAAACTCGACCCTAAAAAACCGCTAATCGGTACGATTTCGAGAATCGATTCACAAAAAGGGCTGGACCTTTTAGCTAAAATTATTCCCCAGCTTGTTGAAAAAGAAAACATGCAGATAGTTATTGTGGGCACCGCGGCAAAGGATGATATCAATGGCCACAAGCTGGAAAAGGAATTAAAAAGATTAGAGGATGAACATTCGGAGAATGTGCTCTTTATTAACCAGTTTGACGGCATTGTGCCGACTGTATACGGAGCATTAGACATGTTTCTAATGCCTTCTGATTTTGAGCCTTGCGGCCTGGGCCAGATGATTGCCATGTGTAAAGAAACAATTCCGATAGTTAGAGCAACAGGCGGACTGGACGATACAGTTATTGATTATAGATTCGATACCGAAAAAGGCAATGGTTTTAAATTCATATCCGATGTCAAAAACCGTTCAGAGGCAGTAAATATATTTCTTGAAACTATAAAAGCGGCAAAATCATATTGGGATGATAAAAAAGAATGGAAAAAAATTAAGGCTAATGCCTTAAATACTGATTCGTCCTGGGAAAGCCGCGTAAAAAAAATTGTCGGCTTTTACGATTTTATCATCAAAAAATTAAATCTTTCCTCTCCTTCGGTAAAAACCGCACAACCTCATCTGCCGCAAAAAGACCCTGTTGCCTGGGCAATTTAGCATCAAAGCCCTTCATCCTCTGCCGCCGGATTATCCGTCTTCGGCCTCCAAAGAAATACCTTATCACGCGGTCTGACGGAAAAAGAAAGCTTTACGCCCACAGCCGTGCCTTGGGCCGCTGTTTCCACGAATTTATGTTCCTGCTGCAGCTCCGCGGCAATCGTCACGCGCGCCGGAGTCTTTTTCCCGATAATCAATATCTCCTGTCCGCTCCGCAGCGCGCCGTTGCGCAAAAGTATTTCCGCGACATTGATCTTTTTAAAAAAACGCGCCACTTCGCCGAGAAAAACCTTCTCGTATTTATTTTCCAAGCCGCGGCTCTGCGCGTCCAGAGGATAGCCGAAATAAAACCCGCTGGAAAACCCGCGGTTAAACACCGCGGCCAACTCCTCTTTCAACCGCGCCTTCATCCCCGGGTCCAGCCTTCCTTCGTAACCGGCATCAATAGCCCGGCGGTAAACCGACGTAACCGTACTTACGTATTCCGCGGAACGCCCCCGGCCTTCGATCTTAAAAGCAGAGATACCCGCTTGCAGCAGCTGTTCGATAAAATCAATCGTGCAAAGGTCCTTGGCACTTAAGACATAATCCCTGCCAAGCGTATATTCCATCCCCTCCTGCGTATCCTTAATCAAAAACTCCCGGCGGCAGTACTGCAGACATTCGCCGCGGTTCGCGGCCTTGCCGGAAGAATAGCCGGATAAAAAACAGCGGCCGGAAATGCTGATGCACATCGCCCCGTGAATAAAGGCCTCTATTTCAGCGCGTAATTTATTTTTATTTTTATATCTTGCGATCTCTGCGATCTCCCTTAAGGTGCATTCGCGGGCAAGCACAATCCTTTTTACCCCTAACCGGCTGTAGAACTCAAACCCTGCGCTGTTGGCAACGCTTGCCTGCGTGGATAAATGCGCGGCAATACCGATCCGCTTTGCCGCGGCCAGCACCGCCGCGTCCCAAAGAATAACCGCGTCCACTGCCGCGGTTTTCGCTTTCCGCAAAATAGTTTCTATTTTTTTCAACTCGCTGTTCCTTACCAAGACATTAAGGGCAAGATATCCCTTCCTGGCGCGGCTATGCAAAAAATCGGTTATTTTTTTGAACTCAAGCAGGTCAAAGTTTCCCGCGAGGTTACGCATATTCAGGCCTTTGACGCCGAAATAAACACTGTCCGCGCCGTTTTCCACCGCGCTTACCAAAGAAGCCCAATCCCCTGCTGGGGCAATTAATTCCGGTTTAGCTATACGCATATTATTCTCGAGTTCCTTTAACCTTCAACCCAACACCTACTCCTTGCTCTTCCCCCTGCCTGCCCGCCGAAGTCTTGACGGAAGCGGGAGCCCTGCGTTCCTACAAATTAACCCCGGAAGAATAACGACTCTTTTGGACGCAGATCTTCGCTGATTCTCGCAGATCGAAAAATTTTCTTATATTTAAAATCCTGAGAATCTGCGTTCATCTGCGTCCCATTTACTTATTTTCTCTCTCCTCGCAACCTGTAACTTACCACGCTCATGCCGGGATAACGCAGATTTTATTTCTGATGTCTTCCAGCTTGCCGAAACAGATAAGCTTATCGCTAAAAATAATTTTCATCATCGCCGGCGGGTTAGGAATAATCTGGCCCTTGCGTTCTATGGCCAGAACCGTAATATCCTTCTCCCTGAGGCCGGACTCGATAAGTGTCTTATTCAAAACCGGGCTGTCTTTGCACACCTCAATCTGCGAAATACCGTAGCCGCCGGTGGCCACAACGAGTTCTTCGAATGAGACCGGCTTAATAATCTCTTTCTTTACGATACGTGCCCTCAGAAAATCCGTAAATTTACGGTCAAATTTCGTGTAAACAGCCAGGCGGTAACTGATAAGAATAACTAAAACAATAACCATAAGATTCAGCCAAGGCACCATATTCGCCGGTACCATTACATGAAAAAACGGGATGGTAACCTTAGGCACTAATAACTCCGGACGCAAAGAGTTGGCAAACGTTGCGATTAACGTCACTAATCCGGCATTCCCGAGAATCATCAGCACGGAGGCGATCTTGCGCCTTTGCGTATGGCCGGTAATCAACTCCGATTCCCGCGTCGTAAACCCCGTACCGGAAAAACAAGACAGCGATTGAAACGTAGCCATCGGCCAGTCAAGCCCGGTCAGCTCGAAAGCAATCGCCCCTATCCGGACAATAATGAAAGAGACAATCAGCGCCATTATAAACAGAAGAACATTCATTCTTTTCTCCTTTCGCATTAAAAATTCTTTTGAAATTTCAGGAATACTTTCTCCTCGCCCTGAGAAGACGGCTGCGAAGCATCCGGCGATTTTTTTTCCGAAGTAAGCCCTTTTTCCGCTTCTACGGAAATCGTGTCCGTTATTTTCACCTCTCCGCTGACTGTCTGTACGGGCGTGTTCTGCCCTGTGGCGCCCTGCGGATTCTGTACCTCATAACGCACCTGCGCTTTATCCGCAAGCGAAGTTTTCACGCCGATGCCCTTTGTCTGGGAATCATACGTAACGGAGATATCGCTCAGGCCAAAACGTTTCGCTATCTTATCCCCTTTACCGGAAAAAAAGAAATAATCGACAAAATCCCGGATAATATCCGCGGACACCTGCCCCTGTTCCAAAGCCATCTGCGTACCTCCCCAGCTCTTTCCCGTTGCCAGCATAATCAGTAAAAGCTCCTCTGTCAAGGGCGGATAGGAAGAAAGCCGCAATTGCGGATCATGTATCGAGCCATGTAAAAAGACGCTGATTTTCGTTTTTTCCACCTTTGCCGTACCGCGTACGCTAATCTTCGGATTTTTCGGATCCTTTTCAAAAACAATCTTGCTTGGTTTAAGCCTTATAAGCGCCGTTCGCAGCCCGGAGACCTTTCCGGAGTTAAATACAATCTCTCCGTTCAGCCGCAGCCTGCGTTTAATATCACGCATATAAATCATTACCGAGCCGGGGCAATCGGTAATCGAAAAAGTGTCGTTGGTAATTTTTTCAATGAAAAACTTTCCCTGCAATATCACGGAAAACAATGTTCCGCTCAGGTGGAGATTAATATCACTGACAATACCGCTGACTGTGTTCAGACCTGAGCTCGGCGCAAACAAATCAAGCATTTCCCGTGCGCTGACCCGGCGGGCATAAACCTTAAGGTCCAGAGAGCGGTTGCGGTAATCTCCGTAAAAAAGAATCGTATCGGATAAGGGCAACTGCAGCCTGCCGTTATAAATTTCCAGCACAAGGCCCCGCAACGCCGGAATAACGAACTTAACGTCAAGCCTCTGTATTTTGACCACCGTCCCCGGCGGCAGTTTTCTCGCTCCGGAAATAACGATATTATGAAAAGACAGAGTCTTCGCGAAACTGCCCTCTATTTTTTCCACCTCAAGATTATCCGCTTCCACATAATAAGAGAGCAGCATCCGCGCAATCCTGCCTGAGCCTGAGGCCGTATACAAAAAATAATGCCCGGCCAGCCCTAGCAATAAGCACAGCAGCATAGCGGTTACTATCAGAAAATAGATATTTTCTTTATGGGTATGGCTTATTCCATGAAACATATTTGCCCTCTCTGTTTTCATTATACCTTAGAGATTATAGATTATAAAGTGCGCAGATTTTTTCGCGAAGAAAACAGAAGAAAACAGCGCGCTTGACCTTAAACGCAAAAAAATATACTATAAATACAAATAAGCGAATCATGATAGGCAAAGCCACCCAGATTCGGCGGGTGGCTTTTATGTTTATATATCAGTAAAAAAAATAATGCGAAACCCAATCCCTCTTTCAACAATTTTAGATTTTCTTAAAACAAAAGACACGTTCATCTTCTTAGACAACAGCCTCTACGGAAAAGAAAACCGCTATTCATACATATTCACCGACCCTGTGAAGATCATTACCTGCCATGACCGCAAAGAAGTCAAAAATACCCTGAAAAAAATGGATAAAGCGCGCGAACGCGGCTATTATCTCTGCGGCTTTATATCCTATGAAGCCGGTTATGCCTTTATTGAAAACCTGCGTCCGGACCGGCATTATTCTTTTCCGCTTATCTGGATGGGCGTATTCACAAAACCGGTTGTTTTTGACTGTTTCCGGACAAACCAAAATTTTTCATACCCCGGCGCTAAACCGGCTGCGGACAATATCCCCCCTTATTCGATAAACAACCTGCGGTTGAACATATCGCGGCCTCAATATCTCGCGGCAATAAAAAAAATCCGCCGCCTGATTGCCGCCGGAGATACCTACCAGGTTAACTATACGATGAAATACCTCTTTGATTTTTCCGGCTCACCCTTTGCCTTTTACCGCGGCCTTCGCGCTAAGCAAAAAGTCAGCTACGGCGCCTTTATTAAATCGGCGGATTTTTCCCTGCTATCTTTCTCTCCCGAACTTTTTTTCCGGCAAGACAAAGATATCATCACCGTGCGGCCGATGAAAGGCACAATCATCCGCGGCAGAAACGCGCAGGAAGACCGGCAGCGCAAAAACAGCCTTAAACACGACACAAAAAACCGCGCGGAAAACATAATGATCGTAGACCTTTTGCGCAATGACCTGGGCAGGATTTCCCGCACAGGCAGCGTAAAAGTAAAGGAGCTTTTTCGCGTGGAACCATATCTCACCCTATCGCAGATGACCTCAACCATAAGCAGTAAACTGAAAAAAAACATTTCTATTTTCGATCTATTATCAAGCATCTTTCCTTCCGGCTCCGTAACCGGCGCCCCGAAAATCCGGACCATGGAAATCATCCGCGAATTAGAAAAAGAAGAGAGAAAAGTTTATACCGGCGCAATCGGTTTCTTCTCCCCCCGGCGAAAAGCGGTTTTCAATGTCGCTATCCGCACCGTATTACTGCAAAAAGATAAAGGCGAAATGGGTATCGGCAGCGGCATAACTTACAGTTCGCAAGCTGAACAGGAATACGAGGAATGTTTATTGAAAGCCCGCTTTCTGACCAGCCCGGCATTCCGGCTAATCGAAACAATGCTCTGGACAAATAAAAAAGGTTTCTTCCTGCTCGATTACCATTTAAAACGCCTCAAACAATCCGCCCGCTTTTTCGGATTCAAATATTCCGGCAAAACCATCCGGCGCTGCCTGGACAAAAGCAGCGCTACCCTGAAAAAAGATACTTCTTACAGATTCCGGCTCCTGCTTTCCGGGGACGCAAGCGTACACATCGAACATGCGGAAATTACCGCCGCGGCCGGAATTGCCCCCTTACGCATCGTTTTATCCGCGCGCAAAACAAACCCCGACGATATATTTCTCTATCATAAAACCACCAACCGTACTCTCTATGACCGGGAATATGAAAAATACAAAAGTTCCGGTTATTATGACGTTATCTTCCAAAATATCCGTAACGAACTTACGGAAGGAGCGATCTCGAATATTTTTATCAAAAAAGACGGCCGCTTCTATACGCCGGCGGTTTCCTGCGGCCTTTTGCCGGGCGTATTCCGCACCTATTATTTAGAGAGGCATCCGAAAACCGAAGAAAAGATACTGACGGTTAAAGACCTTGCGCTTGCCGATGAAATATACGTCGCCAATTCCGTGCGCGGGATGGTAAGGGTATTCTGGGACAAGCAAACGGGTCAAAGCAAGGTAGTGTCAAAAATTTTATGAAAAATTGGATAAAAACATACAAGAATTTACCACAGAGCTCACAGAGGGCATCCGCCACCCGCTAAAAAGCGTAGCGAGGCAAGAAAAACATGGCGAGACCTCGCTGCGGGCAAGCGCAGAGAAATGCTCAGCGGGCAAAGTCCACGGAGAAATATTAATGAGCGGAAAATCCTCAACTTATTCTAACATTGACGAGTTGAAGAAAGTATTATAGAATACAATTCAACTTGCTTAAAGGTAATTTCCATAACAAGTTTACAAGTGAGTATTAAAGTAAAAACCATGAAATTTAATCTCAAAACCAAACTGGTCGGAAGTTTCAGTATCGTGCTGTTTTTGATGGTTCTTGCCGGATTAGTCAGTATTCATACCTCAAAGATAATCCAAAACCGCTTTGAGAAACTCGTCGAACAGGATATAAAAACGACGCATTTCTTAGCTAATATTGCGAAGGAGGTCAGTTTTATCCGTTCAAATTCTCTGTTATACCTCATTGGCGGGTCTATTGATGATAAAAAGCGCTATGAGTCCGAGATTATCGAGTGGCAGAACGCGGTCAATAATGACCTCTATAATTTGAATAAGATACTCACTAATCAGGCAACCCGTGATAAGCTTGCAGATTTTCAAGCCAGCTGGGAAAAATATCTGCGGATCTGGAGTGAAGAGGTAATACCCCTGAGCCGGGCTGGTCGTGGCGAGGAAGCCTTTGCCTTAGTCAGGAAAAAAGGAGTTGCCGGTACCGCGGCTCAAGAAGCTATGTATAAGATTCATAGCTTGCATGATGCCATTGTCCTTGATGCCACTTATACTCTGCAATCGACGCAGTATGATTTTAAAAAAAAGCAGATTGTTTTGCTGACAATTATCTTTCTTGCAATTATGCTTGGCCTGACATTCGGAATAAAACAGAGTGCGCTTATTGCCCGGGCGGTGAATACTGTTTCAAAAACAGCGCAACTCGTAGCCGCCGGGGACCTTAATCAAAGCGTGAAGGATGTCCGTACCGGCGATGAGATTGAGGCTATGGCTGATTCTTTCAATATAATGATTAGTAACATGAAGGAGATCTTTGTAGAACTAAGATATGAAATCAATCAGCGCGAGATGGTGGAAAAGGCGCTGAAGGAGAGCAAAGATGGACTGGAAGTAATGGTAGGAAAGCGCACTTCCGAATTAAAAACAGCCAATGAGCAGTTAAGGAAAGAGATTACCGAGCGAAAGCAGTCGCAAGAGGCGGCAGAAAGGCTCCGGCGCCAAAACGAATTGGTTCTGAACTCCGCAGGAGAAGGAATTTTCGGGTTAGATTTAGTGGGCAGGCATACGTTTGTTAATCCCTCCGCGGCTAAAATGCTTGGGTTTGAAGTTGATGAACTTATCGGCCGGCCCAGTCACGCAATTTGGCATCATTCCAAAGCAGACGGAAGTTTGTATCTAGAAGAAGAGTGTCCAATCTATGCGGTTTATAAAGATGGCGCTATCCATAATGCGCGGGACAACGAGGTTTTCTGGAGAAAGAATGGCACAAGTTTCCCGGTCGAATATACCAGTACTCCTATTGTAGAAGATGGAAAGATTGCGGGAGCAGTCGTAACTTTTAGAGACATTACCAAACGCAAGCATACAGAAACCCAGCTTCAACATCAGATAGAGCGCATAAAAACTCTGCGCGACATAGACATAACCATAACATCCAGTCTTGACCTGCGGGTGACACTCAACGTATTTCTCGAGGAGCTTATTGTCCAGATGCGCGTCAATGCCGCCGCAGTACTCTTACTCAATCCGAACACTTTGACCTTAGAGTATACCTCTAGCCGCGGATTCCGTTCCCAGGCGCTGCAGCATACTTGCTTACGATTAGGCGAAGGCCATGCCGGCCGCGCCGCGCTTGAACACTGCATAATCAGTATCCCTGATCTGAGCAAGGAGAAGGATGGTTTCAGCCGTTCTCCATTGTTTGCCGAGGAGGAATTCATCGCTTACTACTGTATCCCGCTTATTTCCAAAGGCTGCGTCAAGGGTATCCTGGAAATTTTCCATCGTGCCCAACTCAACCCGGATCAGGAATGGCTGGACTTTCTGCAAACCCTGGCAACACAGGCGGCCATCGCCATAGACAATGCTTCTTTATTTGAGGACTTACAGCGTTCGAATGTTGAATTAACCCTGGCCTATGATACCACTCTCGAAGGCTGGTCCAAGGCTCTCGACTTGCGAGATAAAGAAACCGAAGGGCATTCTCAGAGGGTTACGGATATGACCATAAAAATAGCACGCATTATGGGAGTGAGCGAGCCTGATCTTGTACATGCGCGAAGAGGGGCATTGTTACATGACATTGGAAAGCTGGGGATACCTGATAGCATTTTGCTAAAGCCGGGACAGCTAAATGAAGAAGAGTGGAAAATCATGCGTAAACATCCAACTTTTGCCTACGAACTGCTTTCTCCCATTGCCTTCTTACATGCCGCGCTTGACATACCTTACTATACCATCACGAAAAATGGGACGGTACGGGATACCCGCATGGGCTTAAAGGCGAACAGATTCCACTGGCAGCGCGTATCTTTGCCGTAGTAGACGTATGGGACGCGTTAAAATCCGAACGCCCTTACCGTCCTCCCTGGCCAAAAGAGAAAATATTGGAGCATTTAAAAGATCAGATAGGAAAACATTTTGACCCAAAAGTCGCAGAGGTGTTCTTTTATCTTTTTGCTGAACAAAAGCTATAATATTAAGCGGAAAAAGTTAACTATGTCCCCTGCGCCATTGAGCGCACCTGAAAATAATGCGCGCCGAGTTCCTTGTTATCAATAAAAAACCTTATCACGTATTCTCCGGGAGCCTCATAGGCAATATTGACGAACTGGCCGATAAACCCAAAGTTGCGGCGCGGGTCCACCGTAACTTCCTGTGATATAACCGCCAGCTTCTTATCCGCCGCATCTTTATTCGCAAGCTCACAGGTAAACTTGTCCTTGTTATTCAGCCCGGAAATATTCGCCACCACGAACATCAGCGGATGCCGCGTGGGGAATACGCGGGAATTGATATTCTCAAAGATACCGTTCATGCTCAATTTGCCGTCGCGGCTCACCGAGGCATAATCACAAAGAAAAGAAAATTTCAGTTTAGCATCCAATACGCTCATTTTTACCCGTCTTTCTTTTTTTAGAATTTATAATTAACCGCCGCGGAAAAAGCGGTCTCGTCCATAACACGCGCTTCCACATTTAACCCGATTTCCTCGTCTTTGGGCACATTGGACAAATACAAATCAAAGCCGATAAACAGCCCCACATTGTCTTCCGCCTTTGCCTTATCCACCTTATACTCCGTACCGGAGATTTTGGCCTCGGTATGCACGTCCAGCTTAGAAAACTTAACCCCGGTGTACGGGATAAACCTCATTGCTTCCGAGGTGTAGGTAAACTCGCTCATATCCACAAAAACGGCAACTCCCGCCTGCCATTCTTTAAAATTAGCACGTCCGTCAAGCCCGTTATAGATTACATTATTAATCTTAATTTTATTTATATCCGGCCTCTGCTGCCGATAGCGGCCGCTCACACCCAATCCAAAGCCCCGCCTTGTTTTCAGCAGCAAAATGTCCGTACCGTATCCCCAGGCAAAATCCATATCCGTAAAATATTTAATATCCGTGCCGGAAGGCAGCTTTTCGCGTACCGACCAATCCATCGCGCCCAGTAATACATAGGTATCCACGCGGTCAAACCAGCTGTAAGATATCTTTCCGGCATACCAGGCGCCTTTTAACGTTGTTTCTTCATTGCCGGCTTCCAGCTGGCGCTCGGAGATATAATCCGCTTCCGTCCCGATACTAAACGGCGTATCGTTAAATTGTTCGATATCCGGCCGGCTCGGATTCCCCACCGGCGCGGCAAGGGCCGAAGCAAAGATATTCATTGCCGCTAAAGCAGCGAGAAAATGGAGCCCCGCGAACATGCCCGTGATACCATCTACTACGCCCCTTTTGGGCGACATCCCGCCCACGGGATATTTTGCGACATTCAACCCCGGCCATAGCCGCGGGCTTGTATCGGCGGGACAAAAAATATTGCAACAATTTTTTAACATCATATCCGTATCCTGTCAGGGTAAAAGCCGATTACAGACGCACTTTAGCCGCATAGGCCTTTTTCCGGCAATCGTAAACATACTGCGTTATCATCTTTTTTGCTTCCACGTCCATGTTCACAAACTTAAAGCGGGTTTCATACAATAATTCTTTGCCCTCATCTCCGACCACACCGATAAGGTCTGATTTTACCGCCTCTGCCTCAGCATGAATAACCGTAATCTTTCCCGGTAACGTTATGTTTACATGCATTTTCAAGCCGGGAGCCAACCGGGTATTGAGATAAACTTTAATACCGCCGGCGCTGATATCCCGGGATTTTGTCTTAATGATGGTCGTTACCCCGGACTTAGTGGAAGTAAATTCCACATCCACGAAATCCTCTATCCTCATATACACTCTTTTTGCCTGCACAGCCGTCTCCTTTTTTAAACTAAATCAACGCCTTCTCTTTAACATTCGCGGCAACCTGTTCCCCGCACAATTTCTTAATTATCGCCAGAGCAAAAGAAAACGCCGTTCCCGGCCCGCGGCCGGTAATAAGCGTACCGTCGCAAACAACATCATCCTTTACAAAAGTTACGTCGCCGGAGAATTCCGCCTCGTCCCCGGGATAGCAGGTTGCCTTTTTCCCTTTCAGAATTCCGGATTTCGCCAGGACAACTGCCGGCGCGGCACAGATCGCGGCAACAACCTTTCCTTCCCGGAAACACCGCCGCACAAGAGCAATGACCGTATTTGAAGCCGCCAGGTTATCCGCGCCCTTGGCGCCGCCGGGCAAGATCAACGCGTCCGGGATATCTTTGACGCCCTGGAGAAAAACATCAGCCTGCACGGATATTTTTCGCGAACCCAAAACAAGCAGCTTATCGCCCACAGCCGCGCTTATTACCTCCAGGCCGGCGCGGCGAAGTAAATCGATCGTTATAACCGCCTCCATCTCTTCAAAACCTTCAGCCAGTAAAATCAAGGCTTTTTTTCGCATGCTCCCTCTGTTTAAATTATGCCTATATACTTATTGTAGCCTTCTACCTGTTTTCTGTCAATTGGTTAGAATATCCGCCCCTAAAAAAAGCCGCGAGAATATTTCTCGCGGCTTTTTACATAAATTCATTTTTCCGAAAAACCCTTATTGTTCAATCGGCAGTCTCTCTGCTTTCCAGGCCTCCAACCCGCCTTTTATACTATAAACATTCTTATATCCCATCTTTTTCAATCTTACCGCGGAAAACAAGCATCGGGCGCCGAAGCGGCAATACAACAACATCGGCGTATTTTTATCTGCCGGCATTTTCCCTTTATTAATCTCCGGAAAAATGTCATTTCTATTAATCTTAAATTCCATCAGGCCTCTGGGGATTAAAACCGCCCCCTTCAAATGCTCTTTATCATATTCAAACTTCTCATTTACATCAATAATCATCAAATCCGGCACTGTCTGTATTTTTTTGTATGCATCCTGAGGGGCGAAAATGTTCGCTTCACCAAAATACGCCGTCTCCTCATTCACCAGATCCTGCAGCGTCATACCTTCACCCGCTGTCTGCGCATAAGAAAAAGCGCTTGCCATAATAACCAATAGTCCCACTAAACCAGCAAAATACCTCTTTTTCACATCCCCCTCCTTTTTTTAGTTATATCAAGTTACTATCATTATAACATACTCGATCTACAATTTAAACCTTCTCACCAACTTTTGCAGATTATCCGCGGTTTCCGCCAATGTCCGCGCGCTGCCCGCCATTTCCTCCATGCTTGCCATAACTTCCTGCACAGACCCCGCGACTTTTTCCGTCGAAGATTCTGTTTCCTGCGAAATAGAAGAAACCTCATGAAAAGCTTTATATACATTCTGTGCATTGCTTAATTGAACATCGGAATTGCCGGCAATTTTCGCTACTTTTTCTACGGCAACGTTTGCCACTTCTAAAATTCTATTTAATGATTTACTAACATCTCCAATAATCGACATCCCTCCTTCCGCTTGTTCCGAGGTAATTTGAGTAGAATTGACTGCGAGAACAGTCTCTTTTTGGATATCACGAATAAGTCCCGCGATTTGCTTTGCTGATTTAGCGGAATTTTCCGCTAATTTCTTGACTTCCTCGGCGACAACGGAAAACCCCCGCCCGGATTCACCCGCTCTTGCCGCTTCTATGGCCGCGTTTAACGCTAAAAGGTTTGTTTGGTCGGCAATATTTGTGATTACCTCTACAATCCTGCCGATTTCCTGCGAATACGTTTCCAGCTTTCCGACTACCTTGGCAATTTCCTTAGCCACTTCAACAATCTGGCTGGATTTTGTTACCGCCTGCCGCGCGGCTTCCATGTCCTGTTTCGCTAACTCCACGGTGTCGCGGGAATTTTTTACTCCCTCATCAGCATTAACCGCCGCTTCTTCGACCATGTCCGTCATCTTTTTCACAATAAGCATCGTTTCACTAATCCTCTGCGTTTGGGTTTTCATGCCTTGCGTAATCCCGAGAATAAGAGAGGAGATATTTTGCGTGGAAGCGTTTGTCTGGTCTGTAGAACCATAGAGTCTTTTAGCCAAATCATTTATCATGTCCGACGTTTTTTTCACCTCGGAAACAATAACATAAAAATTATAAATCATCCTATTCAAAGAATCGGACAACACCCCTATCTCATCATGCGAATCAATATCTATTTTCTGCGTCAAATCACCTGTGTCCGCGACCTTCTTGGTAAAATTTGCCAAAGCAAGTATCGGCGTAACCATCCCTTTAGAAACAATCCTGGCTAAAATCAAAATAACAAATATTATAAAGAACATCAACTCTGTCATCCATAATTTCAATTTTTTTAAAAACACGAAAACCTCTGAAAATATGCGTTCCTCTCCTAAACCTACGATTGCGCGCCAATCCAACCCTTTATACGCGCCATATCCTTTTTCAAGCGCCATGCCTCCGATTTTTTTATTATTTCCTTCAAGGCATACGACACTGCCCTTATTTTCTTGTTTTTCAATCGCAAACCCCACCGTTTTCATCGCATCAGCCAAAAGCCCGTCATTCGCAAACAAGATATTTTTCTCTTCCTTTTCCAGGATAAAAACATCCCCTTCCTTTACATAATTATCAATTATTTCCTGAATAACCTTAAGATTTATCTTACTCATTAAAATCGCGACAACTTTATTACTCACCGCATCCCGCACCGGAAGGAAAAAAAGCAGCGCAAACTTACTGTCTTCTTTTTTAATCTGCGCTAAAAAATTGCCTTGTTTTACTTCCTGAAAAAAATCTTCTTTCGCGATGTTTTGCAAAAACCATTCATTGCCGCTCTCCTTGTTTCCCGCCAAAATTTTCCCTTGCAGAGAAAACAAAAAAAGGTGATCATAATTATCGTTTTTTTCTTTTAACGTTTTTAAGGCAATATTAGCCGGCTCATACATACTGTAAGAAATGCTGTTTTGGATAACATCCAAACCTGTATAATCAACAAGATCCGTATATCGTTCAAATAAATATTTATCTACCGTATCAAGAAGCGCCGCGGCCTGAAGTTCCAGCAGATATTGCGTGTTTGCAATCATCAGCTGCTTCATTTTTTTAGAAAAACTACCGGTTAAAAAGAGTATTGAAAAAATAAGCGGAATTAAAGACAAGCCGAGCAACGCAGAAAAAATTTTACGACGCAGGTTCATTGATTTCACTTCCCCCCCCGATTCCTGTTTTAACAATAATAAAACTTAACCTTTTACCCTGCGTATAATTGTAAAGTGGGAATCAGATGTTGACAGTTACTCCCCTGTTTGCCCTCGAAGATAAGACAGTATTCCCATATTAATGTTATTTTACCAGTTACCGCGCAAAACCGCAACACGAAATAATACTTACAAAACATAAGAAATATTACTATCCAAGTACAATAGCAACATCAGATTATACCCGGCCGGGAAGGAATTACTATATGAGCGCGGGGTATAAGTTTTAAAGTTTTTTATTCGTCATGAGGGAAAAGTTTTAGAAGAACAATTAGAAAAGAGAGAGGTTTCTTTAGCACAGGGCACAGAGTGAAGATCAATGAATTATCGAAATAGTGTGAACTCTGTGCCCTCTGTGGTGAATATTTTATTTCTTTTTCTATTGACAAATTCTGGAATTAATGTATACTTATTAAACTATATATTATTTATTAAATATACTGTTATTTAATATTTTATCTCATAGATGGGATTTAATTACAACTGAAAAAAATTTCAAAGGCCGGCTACGTTACCGGACTAATCAGATTTACAAAGGAGAATAGTTATGAACAAAAACTTGATTTTAGGTTTAGCAGTTATTTTACTTTTCGGCTTTTTATATGTGGAACAGAATGCATTTGCAGGTTTTGAAACTTATACTGTAAATGGATCCGGAGATACGACTCGTAAAGATACATTCGGATTAGATGAAATTCCTTTCCTTTATATGAAACTCCCTCAGGCAGGCTTAAACTTCTCCAGCTCTTTTTGGCATGCGCCAAGCGGCGGTGACTCATTTGTTTCCGAAGGGCCGGATTCAAAAACCGAACGATGGCTTAGTTTAACAGATTGGACCAGCATTAAAGAGGTTGGCAAGTGGTCAATTGACTCGAATGTATTTTATTCAAATGGCACTACGGCTACAAGTTTCGCCTCCTGTTCGGTTACTCCGGAACCGCTGGCCATGATTTTGTTTCTAATCGGCGGCCTGCCGCTTGCGTTCAACCTGGTTCGTAAAAGAAGACAGTCCTTGAAGGTTTAAAAAAAAATTCAATCAATTAAAAAAGGCATCAACATATTTTTGTTGATGCCTTTTTTATTATCTCATTCATGGATGACAGACTAATGACGCAGATATAGAACGCTTTTGGATGCAGATTTGCGCTGATATACGCAGATAAAGATGAGTTCTATTATATTTAAATCCTGTGGCGCAGAATCCCGTTCAGAAATAGATTAATCTACAACCTTACGAATGCCGGCTTTCTATTGGCGGGCTGAAGCAAAATTTTCTTCTCACTGCTAATACCAAACTGCCGATAATAAAAAGCATTGAGCTGACAGGTTCCGGGGTTACCATAACACTTGTTTTTTCAATAATGCTCACAGGAGAACCACTGCCCGGGAAAGATAATTTAGAAAAAGCATATACGTCCCATTCACCAAGCTCTTTAATATTGGACCATCTCTCGTCTGTAAAAGAAACCCATATCTGCCGATTATTATCATCTCGTAAAATTAGATTGGCCTTACGAAAGAGAGAATCCCCATCACCGGCAGGATCGCCCCAAAACAACTTGGTAACATCGTGCTTGTATCCAACCTCCGGTAATTCTATATATATCCATGGCTTTTCATCCCAGCCAAACGGAGATGTCTTTTCCGTGGTTACAAATTTATCCGCGACAGGATATAAGTTCTCAAAGCTGTACTCAACAGCAAAAACCCTGGTGACGCACAATAAAATAACCGCCATTGTAAATATGATTACCCTTTTACTCATACTTTCTCCCATCCGCGCATTTAAAAAAACCCATGCCTGTATCAAAACAGCATCATCTTTGATTAAGTTGTGTTTTAAAAGTATACCTGAAATAACACATCGTGTCAATGGATATCGTCGTTCCCGCGAAAGCGGGAATCCATGAATAAAGGCACGTCCATCAAAATATCAATTTAAATCAGCAAAGAAATATAAATTATTAGAACGCTTCAGGACGCAGATGAACGCAGATTTACAGGATTTAAAGGGGAGCTTCATTATATAATTGAAAGTAGACAGAAGTGTTAT
This sequence comes from Candidatus Omnitrophota bacterium, assembly GCA_018895275.1. Classification (GTDB taxonomy): domain Bacteria; phylum Omnitrophota; class Gorgyraeia; order B26-G9; family B26-G9; genus JAHIOQ01. Next base: position 1,375 of record JAHIOQ010000031.1, on the reverse strand, counting down.
CTGCGCGTATCAGCGAAAATCTGCGTCCAAAAGAGGCAGTCAGTGTGAAGTCGTGGTTTAAAACAGTGCGCGCTTATACAAGCGCCGGTGTTAACCCCGTTAGATAATAATTTTGTTCTATCTAACGGGGTGAATCTGTGGTTATATAAGAAAATTTTTCTAATCTGCGGGCATCAGCGCAAATCCGCGTCCCAAAAAAATCCCGGCCAATTCGTATCCATAAAAACTTCTGTTCTTTCGTAATTTATGCTACGTGTGAGTTTTCTAACCCCAAAAGCCTTAGCCATATAACCACCTTCAGTCGCCTCTTCATCCATCAACCTTCATCCTCTCAATGAAGTCTAAAAAGTCTTTCACCGTCACAATAGGAATATCCTCAAATACGCCTAAGCTAAGAAGGTGGCTATCTCCGGAAACAATATAATCAGCCTTTACCATCAGCGCACACGCAAGAACTTTATTATCATCAGGATCATCCTTAACTATATCGAGCTTTATCACATCCGGCAGGACAACAGCAAATTTCTTTATCGTACTTACCGCCTGGCCTATCTCTTCGTTTTTAAGATTGTATTTATTTCTTATGCGAGGATATGTTAAGACCCTTTCAATCTCCTCCACCATTTGCTCAGATATAATTACCAAAAAGGCATGTTCGCACCATAGCTGTAATAATCTCGCGGGACTGCCTTTTTTACTTATCACCGCACTTACAAAAAGATTTGTATCAATAACCGCCTTAAGCATGTTTTCTTCTGACCGACTGAATTGCTTTGCTTACATCATTTTCTACTTCTTTAGCAGGCATATCCGGCACTTTAGCTCTAATTTTGTCAAAGATTTTAAAGCGTTCTTCTCTTTCCTGGATAACCCGGGCATATTCGTCCGCGTTAAGTATGGCTATCATCGGAATTCCTGCCTTTTCAACTATAAAGCGTTCGCCTTTTTTAAAAGCCCTCTTCATAATCTCTCCTAAATGTACTCTTGCTTCCACAGCAGGTATTATTTTTGCGTCTGCCATCATTCCTCCTTTTGTTAATCAATGCTGATTAATATTAATCAATCCTGATTAAAGTATACAACATCAGGAAGAGTTCGTCAAGAGCCCCCATCCTCTAACCTTTTTCTTTCATCGGTGTCTTTCGGCGCATTCGGCGGCTAATAATCTTTTTTCAAAGAATGTTCGTTTATCCGCGCCCCACTTCCCCCCGACTATCGTCCTTCGTCCCTCGTCCCTCGGTAAGCTTACAGCCCTGGGGCTTGGGGAAATGTAATGACTCTTTTGGACGCAGATTTTCGCTGATACCCGCAGATAATAAAAATGGGCCATTCTTATTTAATGGGTCAAAAATGTCCGGGCAGGCGCAGTATGCTT
>JAHIOQ010000030.1 GCA_018895275.1 Candidatus Omnitrophota bacterium | reverse complement strand
TTTTCCCGGCTTAAATATATCTCGGTTTATAACCTCAATCTGGGGGTTGAAAGGGAGGGAGTGAGCGATAAACACTGGATATATTTTCCGGAGGAAAAATTTTGTTTTTTCCGTGTCGGATTTCCGACGAATTTTTCCGCAGACGTAGCGCCGAAAAGTAACAGTTCGCTTTATGTTGAGTTGTCTTATTCCGAATACCGTCCGCTTCGCGATAAGCAGAATGTCGAAAAAAGAATTCATGCCGATCTGCTCAAAGCCGGGATCCTGCGCAAAACGGATAAGATTGTTGCCCGGCATATTAATGATATTAAGTATGCATATGTTATTTATGACCGCAATTACCGTGTGAGTATTAAAATAATTTCTGATTTTTTGTTTGAGAATAATATCATTGCCGCGGGGCGTTTTGGACGCTGGAACTATATGTCTATGGAGGATGTTATCCTTGAGGGCAAGGCGGTAAGCGAGCAGGTAAAACATTTATGAAAAGCTTTTATTTGGGTTTGAAGGAACTATATGATTTCCGTAACCTTATAATCGTTTTGGCTATTAAAGAAGTCAAGATCAGATATAAGTCGGCGGTGCTGGGGTGGGTATGGTCACTTTTGAATCCCTTACTGCTGATGCTTATTTTTACGGTTATATTCTCATTTATCTTCCCCGTGGGCATAGAAAAATTTCCGGTTTTTCTGCTTTGCGCTTTGTTTCCCTGGTTTTTTTTCAGTACTTCTTTTTCACAAACGACGACGTCGATAGTCGAAAACGCTAGTTTGCTGAAGAAAGCAAGCTTTCCTTGCGAGGTGATTCCGCTTTCCATCATCGGAGCCAATTTATTAAATTTTGTTATTGCCTTGCTTCTGCTTTTTGTTTTTTTGCTTTTTTCCCAGAGTTATCCTACCTGGTACTGGTTATATATACCCTTGATTATTCTGCTGGAAACGATTTTCGTCGCCGGTATTTGTTTTGCCGCTGCCGCGTTGCATACGATGTTCCGGGACGTAAAATATGCCGTGGAACTGACGCTTTTGGTCTGGTTTTATGCTACGCCGATATTTTATCCGCTGTCTTTTGTCCCGGAGAGAATACGGCCGCTGTTTTTTTTCAACCCGTTGGGATTATTTGCGGGATTATACCGCGATATCCTTCTTTACGGTAAGTGTCCGGATATCTTAGTATTAGGTATTATTACGGTTATAGCCTTTTTATCATCAGTGATAGGATGGCTGGTTTTTCAACGCTATAAAAAGTTTTTTGTGGATGTTACGTGAAATTATGCCGGAAACAGTGATTGAAATAAATAAAATAGGTAAAAAATATCCCGTTATGTTTAAAACGCGGTCTTTGCTCGGCAATTTTTTATCTTTTTTTGGGAAAAGGCAGAGGCGAAATATTTATGGGCTCTGCAGGATATCAGTTTTTCTGTGAAAAAAGGAGAAACGGTCGGTATTATCGGAGAAAACGCGTCGGGAAAGACAACGCTCCTGCGGATTATCAGCGGTATTACCTCCGCGAGCGAAGGTACGATTAAAGTTAAGGGAAAGGTTGCCGGGCTTCTTGACCTGGGAGCAGGGGTTTGCCCGGAGCTTACCGGCCGTGAAAATATATATCTTGATGCTTCTTTATACGGGTTGAGCCGCAAGGAAATTGATGCGTGTTTCGGAAAGATTGTCGAATTCTCCGGATTGGGCCGGTTTATCGAGGCACAGGTAAAAACCTATTCGCAGGGTATGCTTGTGCGCCTCGGATTTTCCGTTGCCGTGCATGCCGACCCGGATATCTTTTTGATTGACGACAGCCTTGCCGTTGGGGACGAAGAATTTCAGCGCAGATGTCTTCAAAAAATAGCGGAATTTAAGCAAAAAGGCAAGACGATCGTTATCGTTTCCCATGATTTGGATTCCTTGAGCAGAATCTGTGAACGCGGACTGCTGCTAAAAGACGGTAACCTGCTCAAAGATGATTTTATGCAGAAGGCGGTAGTGCGTTATGTCGAAGCTGTGGGGGATAAGCAAGCGGTTGCTTGTATAGATAAGGGTAGATTAAGCGTTATCTTCAACGCGGGGAGGATTATTTTGCTCTGGGACGGCGTTCCTCTGACAAGAAGTCCCGGGATTTATAACAGTATCCAGTTGTTTGACGGTAAGTGGATTATGTCGTGGCAGGCGCAATGGCAGGTTGTTGAAAACGATACTGACAGCTGGAAAGCGTCTGGGGTGCTGGAAAGATACGGCCTTGAAGTTACGCTTAGCTGTATCGTAACGGATGAACGTTCCTTAAAATTTATTACCCGGCTAAAGTTTCCGGAGTCAATTATGCCGAAAAAATCGAGTTTCGGCCTCGTGATTAATGAGCAATACACCGGGTTTTTAAAAGAAAACCGTATTGAACAAATCAAGCTAAGGACAAATGCGGACGAAAGGTGGACGGATATCCTTAGGACGGATGAATGCGGTTCTCCGTTAATGCTTATATCAGAACAGGGCCTGCCGGCATTAATGGCGGTTTTCAGCCGGTCGGAATATAAAGGGTTCGGTTTGCTGCAAACGGCCGGAACCTGGCAGGACGCGCGAATTATGCAAATGCAGGTTGAGTTGCCTCCGGGGCCGCGGGTTTCTGATAACGGTACTAATATTATTGATTTTGCTTCAGAACTTTTCGTTTTGGAAAAAGACGAGTTTGAAAGAGCCATTCAAAAACGACAGAAAGAAAGGATAATATGCTCGAAAAGAATCCGTTTGCAGCTTAATGATAAAAGCTTTCATCTGTTTTATGATGATATTAGTCTGAGCGTATATAATAATTTGACCTTTGGTTTTATGTATGAGGGATGCTTCTTTGATCTTTTCGACGGACAATGGTGGATTAAGAATAATTCTTCCGATACGATGACTGTATGCGTGTCATTTAAGCAGTTAAAGATTGAGGCGGAGCTTGTCTTGAGTTTAACCGATAACGCGGTTAATTGGCGCATGGAGGTTAAAACCGAATCGGAAGAGAAACCTGATTTTTTGCTTTTAAGGCTTTATCTTACGCAAAGATATGAAAAATATTTTAATGTTCAGGAAGAAAAAGAATTTCTTGCTGCCGCAGAACACGATGAGCAGGTAAGGTTTTCTCGTCCGGAATGCGGGTTTATTGGATTGCTCGGCGAAGAAAAAATTCCGGTTCTCGTTATAAAAGGACTGCCAAACGGTTCTTTGGAATTGCAGAATGCCGCTTTTAATGTTAACTCGCGCATTTTGGCGGATAAACGCGCTGAAACAAACAAAGCAGAAGGCAGTATTCTGTTGTTTGATTCCCGCCCACAGGTAAAGGAATTTATTCTGCAGGAACAGAAGAAACTGGCTTTAAACACGCTTTTGGTAAACGAAGATTTTAGTCTTGAATTCGGCGGTGATAAAATCTCGATTTATTATCGGGGGAAAGAAGTAACCGCAGGAGAAGGACTTTGCAGCGGGATATATTATGAAGGAAGATGGCATGAGTCCATAAATCTTCCCAAGCAATTTGAAAAGTCGGAAAAGGGATTAAAAGTGCGCATTAAAAGGCAAATCCCCGAATTGGAAGAATTCTGGAATATTACCCTTAAGGAAGATGAGATTCATTGGGGCATTGAATTAGATGCCTCGGAGTTATCCGCGGACATGAATTGCAAGGCCGGAATAATTTTAAATAGTGATTTTCAGCAATGGGTGCATTCTTTTAATTCAGGCGAGTTCTGTGACGGAAGCGGCACACGGGAGGTTGTTGATTTAAACGATGTTAATAATGCTTTGCTTGGCGCTAAAACCAAAGGAGCGGATTTGCCGGCGCTTTTTTTTGAGAGAAAGGTCGCGCTTAACCCCTTGGGGATAATCATTCAAGATGAGGGCGGGCAACGCTCGTTGTCTTTCAAATTCAGAGGCGTTCGGGAGATAAGTGATGAAAACAGGCAGGAAGTTTTTTCCGCGCATATCCGTTTGAGCAGTAAAGAGCTTTGGGAAAGTGATATCTCCAGGTATCGGTTGCAAAATTTTTCTTTGGTAACTAAAGACGGACTTCAATTGTTTGTTGCTCCAAATAAAGTAAGGTTGCTTTTTAAAGACAGACAACTGACGGAAAAAGACGGTTTAAGGGTTTCTTTAGTGTCGAGTCAGCGGGATTTTGATACTTATCATGCTTCCTGGGTTATAAAAAAAATTGGAGAGAAAAAGATTAGTGTGCAATTGAAATGGAAAGATCTTTCCGTAGAGCAAAAATGGGTTTTCGTACTTGAAGACGGAGTAATTGAGTGGTCTGTGATGTTTGCCGTTAAAGAGCGCTTTTTGTTAAAAGAATTGTATGTCCATATGTTTTTGGGATGCTGGATTAATCAATGGACCACCGGAAAGCAAAAAGGAGAAATAGATTTCTGTCCCTCTGATATGAGTTCCATTACGCTTTTTGACAATAGGAGCGATCTTATCGGGCTTTATCGTCAAAAAGTAAGTGCGGCTAATCCGATTTTCGTGTTAAATCCGATGGTAAATATGAATGAATGGTTCCTGCATATTTACAAATCTTACAAGGAAAAGTCGCTTACCTGCGGGGTTAATTGTGTTATAAATCGCGAGGGAATACATCTCGCCGCCGGGCGACATCAACTTTTTAGAGGAAAAATATTTTTACTGAAGGCGGAAGAATATTTCTCTAAGTTGGCTATTAATGGCAAATTATCAAAGCATAGTCCGGGAATACATCAGGGAAAACTTTCTCTTCTCATTGATAAAGCTAAGGTCAGATTATACTGGAAGGAAAAAGAATTGACTGCTGCCCTCGGATTATTTACGGCTTTTTTAAATAATGGCAGTTGGATTAATTCTGCTTTGGCGAGATGGCAGTCAGAGCTCTCCTCGGATAAGGCCGTTATTTCTTTATGCTGGAATACCTTGTCTGTTTCTCAAAAGTGGCATATATATGTGCTGAATGAAAGAGAGATCTCTTGGCAGGTAGACACATGCTTGGAAGGAACGGAAATAAATTCGATGGAAACGATTTTGATGCTGAATAAAAATTACGATTTTTATCGGATAGAAGAACAGGTTCCCGGTGAATTTCCTGTTATTTTTGAGGCCGATCGCTGGAATCAGATGGGGATGACAAAGGAATTTATCAGTGTTTCTCCGCAGAATAGAGATTTTCCGAAGGTAGTTTTTAAAGGGACGGTCCCGGATTATCCGTATTATAATATAGTTGAGAATTCTGATGCGTTGCATGCGAGTCGCGTGTTGAGATGTGAGGCTAAAATCGATAAGAAAGATATATTAAAACCGGTTTGTTTTAAAGTAAACATTTGTATCGAGGAATGAGATGTTTGAAGATAAAAAGAATTATGTTAGCGAGATAAAAATATGTGAGTTGCGTTTTGCCGTTAAATGTAATTCTAAATGCAAGATGTGTTATTTATGGAAATCCGTACAGCCCAATGAGGGGTTAATGACTATTGCCGATTGGAAGAATTTTATCGATCAATTGGCAGGATTGTATGGGCACAATATTCGTGTCAATTTTTCCGGTTCCGGAGAAGTTCTTATGCGTGAAGGGATAGAGGATATCTTGCGACATTCGTGCCGGAAATTTAGTCTTTCCCTGAATACTAATGGATATCTGGTAGATCAGTCTGTGGCGCATATATTAGCGCAGACATTGGATGCTATAGGTATTTCTTTGGATGGGGCGGTCGCGGAAACTCATGACTATCTTCGCGGTATTCCGGGGGCTTATGAAAAGGCGGTTTCGGCAATAAATTACCTGCGTAACGAATCGCCGAATATGATAATTACGGTTAATACGATAATTTCGGATAAAAACCTGGATGAAATTCTTGATTTGGTAGAATGGGTTGATAGCCGGCAAATAAATGGTATAATTTTTCAGGCGTTAACTATTCCCAGTAATGCAAAAAATGATCGTTTTTGGTATAAAAATGATTTTGCGTTTCTCTGGCCGAAGGATCAGAAGAAAATATCCGAGGTAATAGACGAACTTATTTATCGTAAACGCAGGGGCAGTAAAGTTGTTAATTCCGTCGCACAGCTGGATTATTTTAAATCGTACTTTCTGCATCCGGAGATGGCCGGAGAGGGATTACGCTGTGAAGTCGAAAGAGTATTGAAGGTGGAACCTAACGGAGATATAAAGATTTGTGATTTTTCTGAACCCATAGGTAACGTGACAAAGGAACTTCTTGATAAAATTTTAACTTCAGAGACCGCGGATTTGGAGAGAAGAAAAGCCTATCAGTGTCGAAAACCATGCCATATTTTAATAAATTGTTTTCATGAGCAGGAGGATGAGTGAAACAGATGAATGAAGGAGTTAAAGAACCGGTTGAGATAGTTTCTCCGGTTCCTACGTTTTCCTGCTTTACGCTTTGCGACAACTGTGTATTAAAGTGCCGGATGTGTTATAAGTGGCAGCAGGACCTGTACATTAAGCCGGAAAGAAAACAGCTGGGCCTTGAAGACTGGAAAAGATGCGCCATCTCCTTAAAAAAGATCGCGCCGGAAAATTTTGTCGTAAATTTCGGCGGCGGTGAGGTTACTACCATGCCTTGGCTGTTTGATATTGTGTCTTTCTGCCACGAGTTGGGGTTTAAGACGAATATTGCTACCAACGGATTTCTTGTCGATGCCGCACTGGTTTGTAAGATGCATGCGTCCGGGTTGGATTATGTCAATATCTCGCTTGATAGCCTTAATGAAACAACGCATGATATGTTGCGCGGGGTAAAGGGAGTATATAAAAAAGTAATGCAGGCGATTAAATTGATTCACAGCCATGCCCCGCAAACGCAGATTAGTATATGTTCGATTATGATGGAGCCTTCTCTGGAAGGGATTGTGCAATTAGTAAGGTGGGTACAGGAAAATCCAAAGGTAGCGATGATATATTTAATGGCGATAATGCAGCCGAACAATACCCATGCGGATCCCCTGTGGTATGAAAATAAGTTTAATCATCTTTGGCCGAAAGATGCCGTACGGGCAGCAGAGATTATCGACGAGGTTATAGCCCTTAAGCAGAAGGGGTATAAAATTGCTAACAGGGTAGAACATCTTCATGCGTATAAGACCTATTTTTTTGACCCGCGCGCTTATGTTAAAAAAAGCGCATGTAATATCGACTGCGCGGTGCATATCAGCTCCGTAGGCGACGTTTTCATGTGTTACCGCTATGCGAAAATAGGAGATGTCAGGGAGGGAGATCTTGAAAATATATGGACAAATGATCTCGCGGCACAGGTTCGTGTTCAAATTCACGAATGCCGGGAAAATTGCCACTTTTTGCTGAATTGTAATTTTGACGGATAGGGGATTATGTGGAGAATTGTTCGAATAGTTTAAAACCGACATATTGTTGTATCGCTTTGTTGGAAAGCTGTTTTATGCGCTGTAAAATGTGTTATAAATGGCAAGAGGATGTTAGTGTCCGGCATCTTGATGAGCCAAGTTTTGCGCAATGGATGCAGTGTATTAAAGATTTGGCGGTTTTATGCGCGGAGAATAAGCCGCAGATGAATTTTGCCGGAGGCGAGCCGTTGGCTATGGAAGAAACGCTTGAATTGATCCGGCACGCGGAGGATTTGGGTTTTGATGCGTTGTTGGCGACTAACGCCTATTTGATCGATACAATAAAGGCAAAGGAAATAGCCGAAGCGCATTTGAGTAATATTTCTATTTCTCTCGATGGGGTTAATGCCCGAACGCATGATTTTATGCGGGGCGTTGAAGGTAGTTTCCTGCGGGTTATGAAAGCCCTCGATATGCTTTCTGTTTATACGCCGCAAACAAAGATTTATTTAAATAGTGTCATTACCGATATAAATATGAAAGAGATTGTTGATTTGGTAAGATGGGCGGAGGCTGACGGAAGGATACATGGCTTGGGATTCCAAGCTGTAACTCAGCCGTTTAGCACGCCGGAACAAGACGATTGGTATGTGGATGAAAAATATGCCTTTCTCTGGCCGAAGGATCAGCGCCTTATGGCAGAAGTAATGGATGAGATGACGGCTTTAAAAGAAACGGGAAACTTCAGGCAGCCGTTCAAAATTTCAAATCCCGCCGGGCAATTTAAGGTGTATAAGCGCTATTTTAATGATCCCGCACAGTTTGTGAAAAAAATCCGCTGCCATCTTGATACGCAGGCGATTAATATTACACCGGCAGGCGCGGTTCATATCTGTTTCTATAAGCCGCCGATTGGAAATATTAAACAACAAAGTATCCTGCAAATGTGGGATTCTGATGAAGCGGTAAGCGTAAGGGAGCAAATTCGCCAGTGCCGCAAAAATTGCCAGTCAATGGTAAATTGTAATTTTAAAGATGAAGAAGATTATGTTGTATAGTATTTGATATAGACAGGATAAAATATGAAAAAAGGTCCGGATATTTTACTTGTACAACTTCCTCCCTGGGATCCGCAAACGGTTCCTTTGGGCATAGCTTACCTGGTTACCTTTTTAAAATCAAAGGGCATTGCTGCGGAAGTTTTTGACCTTAATATTTATATGTATAACATGAAAGCTAAAGGTCCTGTTAAGGGCTGGGACTGGGTAGATGATAATTGGTGGTCAAGTAATAGGGTCGGGGCTGAATTTCTCCCGCAATTAGAGCATTTTGCGGAAGAAATATTAGGGTTTGATGCTCCGGTAATCGGGTTTTCCGCCAATATTGATTCTATAGTTTTTTTAAATCTTTTACTTGGGGTTATTAAGCGAATATCTCCTGATAAAAAAATTGTTGTCGGCGGGCCGGCGGTATTTTTCGAAAAGGTCCGGGTTTTGGATTTTGATGCTAAGCTGATAGATTATTTTATTATCGGCGACGGAGAATTGGCGCTTTATAAGCTTTTGCGCAGTCTGGATGAACCAGATGAATTTGAGGCTGAAAAAGATAAAAGCTGCAAGGTTTGGAAAGATGATCCGTCCGGCAAGCCGGTCTGTCTGCAGGAAAAAACCATGGATTTAGATGCGCTTACTCATCCGACATTTGAGGAGTTTGATCTTTCAACATATGCAGAACATGGAAATGTCCTGCCGATCATCTTCAGCAAAGGATGTTCCAGGCATTGTGTTTTTTGTGCCGATACGGTGATATGCGCTCCTTTGCGTCTTAGATCGCCCAAAAAAGTGGTGGAGGAAATAAAGTTTCATTTAAAACGATTGCCGAATATCAAGAGGTTTCGTTTGAATGATTTGGGTTTTAACGCCGACTTGAATTTTTTAGATGAATTTTGTGAGCGGATCATAAAAGAGGGGATTAAAATAAGCTGGAAAGGACAGGCTCAAATAAGGCCGGATATGGGGCAGGAACTGCTTGTGAAAATGAAAAAAGCCGGATGCCAGGCCATGGAGCTGGGAGTGGAAAATTTTTCGGATAATGTCTTAGCGCTTATGAAAAAACAATATACGGGCACTCAGGCGGTTTTTTTTCTTAAGGCGGTCAAGGAAGCCGGGATAGGAACCGAGCTTTTATTTATTATCGGTTTTCCCGGCGAGACCCGGGAAGATTTTTATCTGAATCTGGAATTCATTAAGGATAATGCGTCTTATATCGATAGATTCAATAGTTTGAATATCTGCGGATTTCCGATAGGATGCGAACTTTTTGCTAATCCGGAAAAATTCGGGTACTTTTTCAGGGAAAATGAAGACTGGCAGACTTATGACGGGAAGAACACATGGCAGGAAAGAAAGTGGAGGCTAAAGGAACTTACTCTTTGCTGCCGGCAGTTGGGCATTCCCTTTGATTTAAGCGTGGACGTGAATATGCATGAGGAAATTCTGAAGGATAAATCAATAAAATTAATCAGTTAAAAACATGAATTACAGGATGTGTTATAAGCGGAAGGAAGAGGAAAAATCTTGCTGAGTAAAGTTTTCAGGGAATTTTTATTTAAAAACCGGGCGCAGGCGCAAAACAAGCTTTCGGCGTGCGAAGGTCTTTTTCCGGGCGGCAATGTTGTTAAGCCGGAATTCGGATGCCTGGGGATTACGGATGAGTGTATGTTGCGCTGTAAGATGTGCTATAAGTGGCAGCCGGATATTTTTATCAGCGAAAAAGACGTTAATTCTTATCCAAGCGTGGATCAGTACCGGAAGTTCTTAAATGAGCTGCGGGAACTGGTCGATAAGGAGTTTGTGCTTAATTTTGGCGGCGGAGAGGCGCTGCTGTTCGAGCATATCTATGAAGTGATAAAGATCGGTTCCGAATACGGATTTCGGACAAATCTTAACTCCAACGGTTTTCTTATTGATGAACAGGTGGCACGGCGGCTCGCAGATGCCGGATTGGAGAATATCAAGCTTTCATTGGACAGCGTCGACAGCAAGATCCATGATCATATGCGCGGCGTGAAGGGTGTGCATGAGCGTGTTTTAAAGGCAATCGACAACCTGCATAAATTTGCCCCGAAGATAAGGGTCGCGCTTATCAGCGTTATTTATGAACAGACCTACCGCGATTTTATTCCTTTGATAGAATGGATAAATAATAACGAAAAGATCGAACATGTGTTGGTAATGGTCGCAATGCAGCCTAATAACACGCCGGAAGAGAAGAATTGGTGGAATGGCAAATACGAATTTTTATGGCCCAAAGACAAGAAGGCTGTCGGCAGGCTGATAGATGAACTCATAGAAATGAAGAATAAAAGATATAAAATCAATAATAGCGCCGCTCAGCTGAAGGCGGTGAAGAAGTACCTGGAATATCCTGAGAAATTCGTGAAAAAGACCACATGTAATATGGATAAGGCAGTGCATGTCAGCTCGATCGGGCAGTTATTTTTATGTTTTAACTACGGGATCCTCGGGGATATCCGTAACGGTGATGACCTAAGAAAGATATGGGTTTCTGATAAGGCGCAGCAGGTAAGAGAAAAGATCAAACGTTGTAAAAAGAACTGTCATTTTTTAATAAATTGTTTTTTTGAAGAGGATAAAATCCCCTCTAATTTGCAGAACTTATGAATTATAAAGAGCCATTAGCTAATATCAATACTCTTGATTGTTGCGATTTAGGCATTGCGTATCAGTGCAACTATAAATGCCGGATGTGTCATTTTTGGCAGAATAATCCTTTAAATGAAGACAATGTGTTGAGCATTGAAGAATGGAAAGAAGTATTAAAACAATTACCGCAATTGCCTAAAAACGATAATCTTATGGTTAATTTTGCCGGTCCGGGGGAAACATTCCTGCGTAAAGGCATTTTTTCGCTTATCAAATACGGACGGCAGTTAAAGTTAAAGATACAGGTGATTTCCAACGGTTCGCTTATAAGTGAGGACATTTGCCGTGAGATATCCGATGCCGGCCTTGAATTCTTGTGTCTTTCCCTGGACAGCTTGAATCCTAAGACGCACGATTATTTAAGGGGCGTGGACGGAGCGCAGGAACGCGTTTTACAGGCAATCGAAAATATGGCGCGATATTCCTCAGAAACTAAAATCGGCATCAATACGGTGATAAACGGAATGAATTTAGACGAGATTGCCGAACTTACGGAATGGGCCCAGAGAAACGAGCGAATCTCGCACATAAATTTTCAGGCAATAACCCAGCCTTTTTCTTTTACCGAGGCTTCTGATGAGCTGTGGTTTAAGGATGAGAATAAGGGTTTTTTATGGCCGTTGAATGAATCACTGATTCATAAAACTATAGATTGTTTAATCGGATTTAAAGGCTTGGGATATAAGATCGCCGATAGCGTGCAGCAGCTTAATAATTTTCGGGAATATTTTTTAAACCCTTTGCAGTTCATCAAAAACGGACGCTGTAATCTGGGCAAGGGTAATGTTTTGATTATCGACCCGGCGGGAAATGTTTCTATCTGCTCATTGGTTGGTATTATAGATAACCTTAGGAAGCAAATGAATCTTAGTAAAATATTGTCGTCGGAGGACGCGTTTTTACATAAAAAGAATATCAATGTTTGTCGCAGGAATTGCCATTTGGTGGTGAGTTGTTATTATCAGGAAGAATGATTTTAAAGGAGATAATGTGATGCAGGCATTACGAAGACTTATTGCCGGATTGACAAGACATGAATTTGCGAATAAAACATCAAGGCTGGTTGCCGCGGAGCGGTATCTGGAGCTGTTGCACGGAAAAGAAAAGTTAACGGATGATATTTGTTTGCATACGGCTTTGCTCGTGAACGGCAGATGGTCTAGCTCCCGGGACGGACTTTGGCAGATTGCAAAGAAAGATGACGTTTTATCAATCACTATCGACTGGCGGGAGATTCCGCTGCGGCAGATATGGCAATTTAAAAAAATAGAAAACGGGTTCAACTGGGTCGTATTTATGGATGTAAAGAAAGAGTTAAAAATTGGTAAGATGCTTTGCGGGATTATGCTGCGCCGCGATTACGAACAATGGTTCAGTGCCAGCGAAGCAGGGGGGTTTCCGGCTTTTAATAACAGTTGGGAGAATATTTTTCTGCAGGATGTTAAAGGTAATTTGCTTGCGGTAAATAATGTCGAAGGATTGCCGGCGGTTGTTTATGAGAATTTGCAGCACGGCGAATTGTTATTGCAGAACGCGCCGCAGGCGTGTTCAAGTCGTGCCTTGCGTATCGAAGTCGATAATCACGAAGAATTGTTTGCAGTTAATCGTTATAAGGTGTTTAACTCTAATATCTTTATCCTGGAAGGGGAAAAATTCCCCGCGTTTCTCGCGGAGAAAAATAAGCAGCTGCTTAAAACAAGGCAGCTTGAAGAGGGGAACTTAAGGCTTTTGCTGGGAGAATCATCCGCGCATTTGTTTTGGGGGGAACTGCAGCTAACGGCCAATCAGGGCTTGCATACGGCTTTGCTGGTTAATAACGAATGGTTTGATTCGAGCAAGTGCGAATGGAAAATAGAGAGAATCAATGACCGCTGTGTTTATGTCGATGTCGACTGGAGGCCGCTGCCCATAAGGCAATCATGGCAGATAGATATCATAAACGGATCTACCTTTTCCTGGAAAGTAAGAACGCAGTTGAAAGAAAAAAGGCAGGATTTAATCAGGACGGTGTCTTTAGGCCTGGTATTGCGGCCTGAATATGAAAAATGGTTTGGCGGATATGAATCCGGATGCTTTCCGGCGGAGTTTAGCGGCTGGCGTGAGATGATTGAAGATGAAACTGCGGGAGCGGTCGGGGTAATGAATCATGCCGCTTATCCAGGCGTAATCTTAAAGAATGCCGGAAATGCTAAGTCCAGGCTTTTAGTGCAAAACGGGGATGGAAAATCAAAGGCGCGTTTTGTGCAATCGGTAATTATTAAAAACGAAAAGATAGAAGAAGCGGTCGAAAGTGAGTTTGATTTATCTCAAGAGATAACGATTGTTGATGTCGAAAAATATCTTGAGGGGTATCTGAAGGAAAGGCTGGACGAGAAGGTTATGCGCCGGGGCATAAGCAGCGGTGGATTGAAGCTGATATCGGACAACGGGAAGATGCGGATGTTCTGGCATGAAAAGGAGATTACTGCGGATATCGGGCTGCATACGGCAATATGCTCAAGCGGTCAGTGGTATGATTCCGGAAAGATGAAATGGCAGGTGAACAAGGTATCGGCGCAAAGATTGCAGGTTAAGGTTGATTTTAGCCCATTTCCGGTGGTTCAGACCTGGGATTTGTATTTTACCGCGGAAAATACGATTTGCTGGGATGTGTCAATGGACATCGCCAAGGCTGTAGAGATTGACGAGCGTAAGGCCGGCATTATTCTCAGCGGCAAATACCGCGAATGGTTCAATTCATTCGAGCAGGGAGAATTCCCTGAACGTTTTACCTTTTGGCATGATATTATCCGAAACCGCGACGCTGAAACATTCGGAACGTATCCTGAGGACGGTTTTCCGGGGGTTATGTTCACTGTGGATGACGATCATCTGTCTTTGATTCAGAATACGGATGAGAACATAAAGGGCAGGGTTTTTCAAGGCCAGTTGATGGAAACGGAACAGACAAAGGCGTATCCGGCGCAGGAAACGCTGGTGTGTTTTAAAGGCAGAATAAAATTGGTAGAAGATAGAAAAGAGATAGATGAACATAGGGCAACGGTGCAGCCTTTGTTGTCTAAGGTTGAGTCTGTTTATTTCTACGGAGACTCTCCGCTGTTGCATGAGCGCATTGCCGGAGTTAATGAGTTTGAAGCAAAGGTGAATAAACTTAAAACCTTGATAATCAAAGGCGAATCCCCCAAAGTCGGCATCGGAGTTTCCCGCTATAATTTTTTCAGGCTTCACGAGATATTGCGTTTCGTAGCGGATTTGCAAGGTAAAAAGATAGACGTGCGTTCTTTTAAACTGACGGTTTTTCCGCTGAGGAGATTACGGAGAAATTTCATCGAGTATCTTGAAGAGCTAAAAAAGGCCGCGAAAGAGGCGCTGGATATAGAATTTGTTTTAGTAGATGAAGAATTGTTTAATATTATTATCTCTATTTCTTCCCAGGCGGAGCCGGGAAACGAACGCCAGCTCTTACGCTTATTGGGCGTGATTTGTGAACATGCGTTTATCGGGCCGCAGATTGTCGTTATTGACCCCTATCATTGCTGTAACGCCAATTGCGTGCATTGCTGGGTGCATACGCCGGGGGTTTATCACAATAAAGAGTTTTACGAAATGAAACTAAATCCGGATAGTTTTAAGAAAATCGCGGATGATTTGAGCGACCTGCTTGTGGATTTGATTATTTTTCAAGGCGACGGAGAGCCGTTGATGCATGAGAAATTTTTTGATATGGTGCGCTATGCCCGCAATAAAGGCATTAAGGCCTCGTTTTTTACGAACGGGATATTGCTGGACAAAAATGTTGCCGACCAGGCCGTTGAGTTGGGGATAGATGAAATATTCTGCAGCCTGCCGGCGGCAACTCCGGCTACGTTTGCGAAGATAAATACAAAGCAGAAACCGGAGGGACTCTCAAAGATACTGGATAACTTAACGTATTTATGCCGATTGAAGAAAAAGGAAGGGAAAAACAATCCGCGGCTGATTATGACCCATGTTATTCATACCATGAATGCGCATGAGCTTATGGAAATGGCCAAAAATGATGTGAAGATCGGCGCGGACGTAATGAGATTTTATCTTATCCGGCTGGATAAGAATATCGAATTTTTGAAGCTTAAGCCCTCGGACGTGAACGCAATCCGAAGCGGTATCGCGCAGGTAAAAGAATACGTTAAGGATAAAAATATAAAATTGCTGGACACCACGGAGTTCCAGCTGGAGCATTTTGACCAGCAAAGCGGGAACTGGTCGGAAAATATATTCCTGGAAAAAGGCTGTACCCTGGGATGGAATTTCTGTCTTATCCCGGCTTCGGGCGAGGTAAGTTTTTGCTGCCATTTGCGGACGGTCGGATATTTGAAAGAAAATTCATTCAAGGAAATATGGGATTCGGAAAATTACCGCCAATTTCGCTATCAGGCAAAATTTTTGAAGCAAAACAGGGATGCGGAATTTTTAAACGGGCATCCATTGTTTGACGATTATTGCCGGCATTGCGATACGCATCAGGTTATCCGCGATGTCTGGGAGCAATTTAAACTGTATAATCTGGAAAGATTTCACACTAAATGAAGAAGAAGGTAGTTTTTTTGATGGGCAATAAAATGTACCAGCTTACCCCTGCCGGCAGATTTTGCCTTTTGTTTTTGAGCCTTGTCTTAAGTTTGGTAATCGCGGAATTAATTGTGAGAATAGCCGTTAATTTTCCTTTGGAAAAAGAATACCTGCGTTTTTATTGTTACAACCATAATAAAATTCCCCCGGATAAATACGATAAAGATTTGTTTTGGAAACCGGTTGAAGAGTTTAAAGGGATAAGATATGCGAAGCGAAAACCGCCGAATACTTTTCGTATAATATGCATTGGAGATTCTGTTACCCAGGGGGATGCCGGCAAAGGCAGGCTTTTGCCGCAGGCGCAGACATATGTTTATAAACTCGAACAATTATTAAGGAACAAAAACAACGGCATGAAAAAGGTGGAGATTATTAACGCGGGCAGTGGTGGATACAGTTCTTTACAGGGCCGAAGATATTTAAAAAAGAAGTTATGGAAATATGAACCGGATTTAGTAATAAGCTGGTTTGGGATAAACGATTCGTATTATTCCTTGTTTTATGAAGATAAACAGCAAAAAGTATCTTCTGCGGGTAAAGCAGCCGGCAAAAATGTTCTTGAGCGAAGCCGGCTTTATTTGTTTGTAAAAAATTATTATTTGATAAAAAATGCCATGGCGCATCCTCTGGTGAGAGTTCCTCCGAATGATTATTATGAAAATTGTGAAGGAATGGTATTATTTGCAAAAGAGAAAAATTTTAAAATAGTTTTTATTGTGCCTTTTGAGGTTGATTCGGGAAATTATTCAATAAAACGTCTTTGGGAGTATCAGGAAAAACTTGATGTTTTAAGTAACACCTATGATTGCAAGGTGATAAATTTGGAAGAAAGTTTAGAGGGGCCTAATTTGAAAAAATTATTTATTGATTTGTGTCATCCGAATGAGGCGGGTAATACGATAATTGCACAGGCTATATACACGCAACTTAATGAACAAATGACTGAAGGCGCGGAGTAGTTTTTATAGTATCCGAGGAGTAAAGGTATTTAATAAAATGGCAAAGACATTAAGAATTGTTATCGGGAAGAAAAAATACGGGTTAAAACCCCGTGCGCTTTTTGTGCTGCTTGCCCTGGGAATTGTAAGCGGTCTTTTTTTTGGCGAGTTGATAGCAAGAAAAATTTTTTCTTTTTCTGCGTATGGACACTATATGAAATTCCGTCTTGTAAAGTGTTTTTGCGTACCGGACGAGGTATTAGACGCGGATCTGTTTTGGCGGCCTTCCCCTGAGTTTCGGGGGATAAAATATGCGATAGATAAAAAAGATGATGTATTCCGAATTATTTGTATTGGTGACTCGGTAACGCAAGGCTATGGGATTGGTGGTGCTGTGCTGCCGGTAAACCAGACATATCCTTATGAATTAGAATTGTTGATTCAAAGATATTGCGCGAACCGTAAGATTGAAGTAATGAATGCGGGAATCGGCGCGTATAGTTCTTTGCAGGCAGCGCGATATCTTAAAAGAGAATTATGGAAATATTGTCCGGACCTGGTAATTATCTGGATTGGGGTCAATGATGATGCATCGGCCTTGTTTCTTGCCGATAAAGAACAGAAGGTGCCGAGTGTGGATGATTTAAAAAAACGCAGCATAAGGGAACACAGCGCGCTTTATTTATATTTAAGAAATGAATTATTCTCGAAAAGAATCCGCCGTGTAGCGCCGCAAGATTATTATAAAAACTGTGAGGATATGCTGCTGTTAAGCCGGGAGAAAGCTTTTGAAATAGCCTTTGTCATACCATTTGCGTTTGAAAACAAAAGGTTGAAATATTATTCAAAGTACAAAAAGGTTTTGGAAGAATTAAGAGAAAGATATAATGTTGAGCTACTGGATGTTAAAGGTGTTTTAGAAAAAAGCAAAGATATTGACTCGTTATTTATCGATAACTGTCATATGAGTGCCGAAGGGAATAAAATTGTTGCCGGCATAATTTATGATTTATTGGAGCAAAGGTTATTAAAACTTGAAATATTGTGATAGCTGAGAGTTGATAATTGAGTCGGTTTTAGAGTAAGATATGTTTTATTTTAAGTTTAAGGGAAAACGCTATTGCATTAAAACTGGTGGGATATTATTGCTGGCCACGGTCGGTTTAATTTGCGGATTATTACTCGGAGAGGTCGGGGTGCGCATGTTCGTAAAGATTCCTCTGGAGAAGGAGTATCTGCGGTTCGGTGTGTTTCAATATGAAAGGATACCGGAACGGCTGATAGATAAGGATGTTTTCTGGAAAAGAGATTGTGAGTTTCGCGGAAAGATTTATTCAAAAGAGAAACCGGAGGATAGTATCCGCGTTGCCTGTTTGGGAGACTCTTGCACAGAGGCTCCCGATCTTTCCGTAGAGCAAACATATACTTATTTTTTGGAACGGAAAATCAATAGTTTGCTGGAGGGGAAGAAGATTGAGGTTATGAATTGCGGTGTTGGCGGTTATTCATCCTTGCAGGCATTGCGGTACCTGAAAAAGGAGATATCTTTATATCATCCGGATATTGTTATCGCATGGGTAGGAATACACGATAGCACCAGTGCCTGGTTTTATGAGGATAAGGAACAGAGGATGCCGCCTGCAGGCGGAGATAAAAGCATCCTGGAAAAAAGCAGCTTATTCCTTTTTTTGAAGAATTATCAGGAACTCAGTAATAATATTAACAGCTGCTTGCTTAGAGTTTCACTGATGGATTCGGAAAAAAATTGCCGCGAGATTGTTGCTGCTTTGCGGGAATATAATGCCTATCCGGTATTCATAATCCCTTTCTCCGTTGGTAGAAAATCAAATGCGGTTTTTTATTCCTACTTGGGAGGATATTGTGGTCTGCTTAAAGAATTGGCATCTACGTCACAATGCACGATTATCGACCTTGTGCCATGGTTGCGGAGTCAGGATAATCTGTCGGAGTTATTTCTTGATGTCTGCCATCCGTCGGAAAAGGGAAACCGGATGATCGCAAATTATATTGCGGAAAACCTGTTAAAGCTTGGAATCCTTGAATAATAAAAGGCGGGAGTTAATGAAGATCGTACTGGTGAATTTACCTTGGAAAAAAGCGAATAGATGGGGTGTACGCGCCGGGTCGCGCTGGCCGCATATAAAAGACCATACGGAAGATAATTATTTGGCCTTTCCTTTTTATCTGGCCTACGCGGCAGGGCTTTTGAAAAAAAACGGGTTTGATGTTTATGTTATAGATGGAATTGCCGAAAAGTTATCGAGCAAAGCTTTTTGTGAAAAGATTAGCGGCCTGCGTCCGGATTTACTGGTAGCGGAAACGTCTACGGTTACCCTATGGTATGATGTGAACTTTTTGCGGCAATTTAAGGGGCGGATGTCCATAGCGTTATGCGGACCGGATATCCATATTTCCCGGAGCGAGTTTTTGCAGAGCGTGGAGCACATTGACTACACGCTTTTCGGCGAATATGAGGCTACTTTGCTTGAGCTGGCGCAGACGATTCAAACGAAAAGGGATTTGGGAAATGTAAAAGGGATGATTTACCGCGCCGGCGGAAAGGTCATAAAAAATCCTCCCCGGCCGCTTATAGCTGATTTAGATTGGCTGCCCTGGCCGTTGCGGGAACAGCTTCCGATTAAGAGATATAATGATTCTCCCGGAGATATCCCGATCCCTTGTGCTTCGATGTGGGCAAGCCGGGGATGCCCGTTTAGATGTTCCTTTTGCCTGTGGCCGCAGGTGATGTACAACGGGAATACCTATCGTACGCGCAGCGTAAAAAATGTTGTTGATGAGATGGAGTATCTTATTAAAAAACTCGGGTTTAAATCAATTTACTTTGATGACGATACCTGGAATATCGGTAAAGAAAGGATTTTTGCTTTTTGCGATGAGCTGCAGAGGCGGGAGCTTAAAATTCCCTGGGCGATTATGGCCAGGGCGGAGCTTATGGATGAAGAGTTGTTGGAGAAGATGCATCAGTCCGGGCTTTTTGCGGTTAAGTACGGCGTGGAATCTTCTTCACAGCAGATTTTGAATAATACGTGTAAAGGGCTTGACCTTAAGAAAACGGAAGAGGTTATAAAATATACCAAATACTTAGGCATAAAGACGCATTTGACGTTTACCTTTGGTTTGCCGGGTGAGACGGAGCGGACGATAAAAGAAACCATCGATTATGCGCTTAAATTGAATCCGACATCCGTACAGTTTTCTATCGCCACGCCTTTTCCCGGAACAAGGTTCTACGAGGAAATGGAGAAGAAAGGTTATATTTTGACTAAAAGCCTCGAGAAACTGGACGGAAATCACAGCAGTGTCATCCGTACGGAAAGTTTATCCGGCAGGCAACTGCAAAAGGCCAAGAATCGTGCTTATCAGGTCTGGCAGAGGCATTGCCGGCTAAGGCGGAAGAATACGTTGTCTAAGCAACAAACCTTAAAGCTAAAGGTGTTACGCTCTTTAAAAACGTACGGGATAGGCGCTACGCTTTTAAAAGCGATACGCTATATTTTAAGAAGATTGTTTTTTCTTCCGGTCAGGATAAAGCATTTTTTCGGGAGAAAATTATGGATTGTCGAAGAAACGGTCTCTTCCAGGCATTTAACCCTGCGCTTCGGAGAAGGTAAAATTCGCGTCTATTGGAAAGATAAAGAAATAAGTAAGGATGTAGGACTGACCACGTCTTTTCATTATGGGGATAATTGGTTTGATTCGTCGCAGGCGAATTGGAAGCTTGAAAAACAGGACGGGAATAAGATTACGGTTAAATTGAAATGGGATGATGTGCCCGTGCGTCAGGAATGGAAACTTAGCCTTACGGAGGATACGATATTTTGGTCCAGTACGCTGCTGGTAGAGCGAAGTGTTCAGCTTCTTGAATATAAAGCGGGAATTATGATCCAGGATGCGTATAATATGTGGCAGGATGACCTCGGGACGGGCGAATTTCCTAAAATTACGGATTGGGAAGAAATAGAGCTGTATAACGCAAACAGCAGGATTCTGGCGGTGATGAAAAAAGACGATAGGGGCATGGATGCTCTCCCGGATTTAGAATTAAGAGATAATGGCAAAATGGAAAGTAATACCTATCCGCAGATTCAAAATACCGATGCCCGGATTAAAGCGCGTCTTTTGCAGATACGGCGGTTGAAGATTGAGCAATTTCTTCCCGGAAATTATCCATATTTTGATTTAGAGATAAAAATAAAAGAACGAAAAGCCGTGGCGCAGACACTGGCTGGTTATAAAAGGCCCGTGCCGTTTAAGTTTATAACCGAGCAGATGGCAAACATGGGGGTTTTGCGCGTTTTGTTCAAAATAATGAAACATCTGCATCCGAGGAATTTGAACAGCTATTACGGAGATATTATCGGCGTATTAGATGCCGGTTACGCGTATAAAGGGCCTTCTTTTGCTCAGATCGATCTTACCAATGATTGTAATAACGATTGTATCGGATGCTGGTGCAATTCTCCGCTTTTAGGCGATAAGAAGATATCCGATGAAGTAAAGCGGCAGTCCTTGCCTTATGAGATCGTAAAGAATACGATTGACGATTTGTGCCGTATGGGGACAAAAGAGATATACTTTGCCGGCGGCGGGGAACCGTTTATGCATCCTGATTTACTGCGTATTTTAGCGCATGTGAAAATGCGGGGATTGCGGTGTTACATTAATACCAACTTTACCCTGGTTACGGAAGACGTGGCCAAGCGCCTGGTGGAATTAAAGGCCGATAATATGGTCGTAAGTGTTTGGGCCGCTACGCCGCAAACATACCTGGCTACGCATCCGAATAAATCCGAGGCGATGTTTTATCAGGTAAAGGGAATGCTGAGCCTGCTTAATATGCTTAAGAAAGATGCCCCGCGGGTCAATATCTATAATGTTATCTCCAGCCTTAATTATCAGGAGTTGGAGCAGATGGTGGAGCTGGCTGTGGATACGGGGTGTGATTCTGTTGAATTTACGGTTATCGATACGATTCCCGGGGGAACGGATAGACTTTTACTGACCGACCGGCAAAGAGAGGTTGTCCTTAAAAGCTGTGAAAGAATTATGCGGCGTTTAGAAGAAGACTTGAAAGGCAAAATAAACATTTTGCAGTTTGATCAATTCATAAGAAGAGTGGAAAATAAAGACGCAAAAGATGCGAATTATGATAAAGATATTTTAACGCAGATGCCTTGTTATATCGGCTGGCTTTTTACGCGTATCCTCGCGGACGGAAACGTAAACTTTTGCCTGAAAGCGCACCGTATACCCGTCGGCAATATCTATGCCCATGATTTCTCTCAGGTTTGGAACAGTCAAAGACAGCAGGAATTCAGGCGCAGAGCCTTATGCGCGGGAAAAGACGATGAGTTTTTCTCTTTTATCGGCAATGATCCCAGCGCTAAAGTAGGGTGTTTTAAAAGCTGTGATGATTTGGCGCGGAATGTGCGCATGCATAAAAAGATGCAGTCGCTGACGCTATTTGAAGTTAAGCTGCTGCGTTTGTATTTGTTATGGAAGAAAACACAGCGTTATTTTCGGAAAAACGCGCTTTGGGGACAGATCGGAAGGCGGATAAAGAAGAATATTGCGCGGGAGAGTGCGGGAATAAAATCCGGGCGATTAGAAGCAATGTTGCACGATGAAGGCGTAAAGCTTTTATGGGAAGGCAGGGAGATAACGCAAAGCGTGGGATTAAACGCTTCCGTATGCGTGTTTGGGCTTTGGTATGATTCTTCAAAGGCGCAATGGAACATAGAGCGCCATAGCGATACGGAATTGGTACTAAGAAACGTTTGGAAGCGGATACCCATCACCCAGGAATGGCGGCTCGTTATTGAAAATGACCGGCTAATCCGTTGGCATATCCGTTTAATTGTCGATTCCAAGATTGAAATAGAGCAGAAAAAAGTAAGTATAATGCTGCCCACGAGTTACAAGCATTGGAAAAGCGGGCGATCACACGGCGGGTTTCCGCGGAACCTGTTATGGCAGGAAATGGCTATAGAAAAAGACAATGGCTGCAGTATAATCGTACGGAAGGCAAGATGCAAAGGCGCGGATTCGCCGCAAATCAGCTTTGATTTTTCTGAAATTGACGGCCTTTTTAACCCGCAGATTCAAAATTCAGACAGCCTGATTAACGCCAGGATTGTTTCTGCTTTGCATCAGGCGCTGGATAATGAACAGGTTGTTTTGCCCGGTGAATACGATATGTTTTCGGCAAAAATTATAATCGGAGACGGTGATGTCTGAGATTATTCTGATTAATTGTCCGCCTTGGGGCGTGGTAATGCCGCCGTTGGGGATTGCTTATTTAGCGGCTTATTTGAAATCAAAGGACATCTCAGTTGGTGTCAGCGACTTAAATTTGAAACTGTATCAACAATCGCCGGAACAAAATAAGGCGGTTTGGGACCTGGACGCAATAAATAAAATTTCACCGCAGGTAATCGCCGATACCTTATTTCGTAATTTCGAAAACCAGCTGTCTGAATATCTATCCGGGCTGGAGGACTATCCGGTTATCGGTTGTTCGGCAAATAATTTGATCAGCGTAATCTTTGCCGGAAGGCTGGGCCGGCGGATCAAAGAGTTTTATCCGGATAAATATGTGGTTGTCGGAGGCCCCGGCGGTTATAACAGCTGGGATAGAAAGACGGTAGCAGTGGATGACGTGGATTTTTTCGTTATCGGAGAAGGGGAAGAACCGTTATATCGCCTGGTGAAAGTTCTTACCGGAAAGCCTGTTGGAGGGGATGACGCGTATAATATTCCGGGGGTTTTGGCTTGCGCTAGGCAAAAAAAAGGATTATTTGTTCCGCGGCAGTATATCGCGGATTTAAATAGTATCCCTTTCCCGGAATTTAAGGAATTTGATTTATCTGAATACGGCAGCAGCGGGACCAATTACCGGCCGTTGCCGATGCTTATAAGCCGGGGCTGTATTAACCACTGCAGTTATTGTATTGACTGTTATATCAGTTCACCCTTCCGCGCACGCTCTCCGGAGCATATTATTGCGGAATTGAGGCACCATATCCAAAATTATCGGATAACCCATGTGGAGTTTAATGATTTATTATGCAACGGAAATCCTGCTCAGCTTGAGCGCCTGTGCGACCTGATCGTAAAACAAGGGTTTGATATCCGCTGGATTAGCTACGCGGCAATCAGGAAAAACATGCGGGAGGAACTTCTGCAAAAGATGAAAATGGCCGGATGCAACTCATTATGTTACGGTGTGGAAAGCGGGTCTGAGCGCATACTGAAGAAAATGAATAAACATTATTCCCGTCAGGATGCCTGTGATCTTATAAGAAAGACACATGAAGCAGGCATAGAAGTGCGCTTGAATATTATTGTCGGGTTTCCGGGGGAGACGGAGGATGATTTTGTTCAGACGCTGGAGTTTATAAGGGAGAATGAGAGATATATTAAGCAGGTCACCAATGTTTCATCATTTGTGTTGATGCCCGGCGCGGATGTGGGCATCTATCCGCATCGTTTCGGTATCCGCTTCCTGGATCCGAAAGACCCCGGCAAATGGACGGATGAAAATGGCCTGACCCAGGAAGAACGTAATAAGCGCGTCACAATGGTCTGTAACTTGCTTAGAGAACTGAAAATAGATAACCTTATTATTAATTATCAGAAAGAAAAAAGTTTTCATATTGAAAAAAAAGAAAAGAACGGAGATTTGCCGCCGATAAATACCGAATGCATCGGAGGGAGTCTGGAACCGGCAAAGCGCATAAACGGCGGATATTGCCGCTCCAGATTGTTCGTCAAGTCAACGGTGCTTATTTTTCTATTTATTTTCAGTATAGCCGTTGATGCATATTTGTTTTTATTGAAAAAAATCAGGGGCTCGATAATATTTCCGGGAAGCTGATAAATGCTGCAAGCTTCAAGCCGCAAGCTGCAAGAAGCTTAAAGACAAAAGGTAGCCAATAACATGGAGCTTGGAGCCTGTGGCTTGTAGCCGTTAGATTAAGGAATAATATGAATATATTGATGGTGCATCCGCATGACTTGTTTTCTAAAGAAGAGCCGTGGACGACAAGAATTAGGAATATAGCCGCTGAATTCAAGAAAAAAGGCCATGCGGTAAAAATAGTCTACTTCCCTTTAAAATACAAGGCGCATCAGCAAAGGTTTTTTATCGGGGGGATAGAATACATTCCTTTGAGCCGGCGGGTAGGAGTGCTGCCTTTGATTCGTAATATCGGCTTTTTACGCAAGGAATGCGCGGACGCGGATATTATTCATTTTCAAAAGTGCTTTTATCATGCGGCGTTGCCGGCATTGATTGCCGCTTTTTTAGGCAATAAACCGATACATTATGATTGGGACGACTGGGAGATAAAGATCTTTCATTGTTCCGGCCGCCAGCCGCGGCTGGTCGGTGTTTTTTTGTCGGCCTGGGAACGGTTGGTTCCCTTGCTTTGTGATACCGTTTCTGTATCGAGTATGCGTTTACGGGAAGAATGTATTAATTATGGAGTGGCAAGGGAGCGGATCGCGTCGGCTCCGGTGGGAGCAGATCTTGAGGTGTTTCATCCGGCTATCTCCGGCTTATTCGTGCGGGAACGTTACAATATAATAGAAGAACCGCTTGTCAGTTATATCGGACAGCTTCACGGAGGCCAATATGCGGAGCAGTTTATCCGCGCGGCAAAAATAGTTTTAAATCGGATTTCATCTGTGAAGTTTATGGTTGTCGGCGGAGGGTATCGTCTGGAAGAGCTGAAAAAAATGGCGCGTGATTTGGCGCTTGACGGAAGTGTTGTTTTTACCGGGGCGGTTACGCATCAAGAGGTGCCGCTTTATATGGCGGCAACCGATATTGCGGTAGCCTGTTTTGAAGACAATGATATTACCCGTTGTAAAAGTCCTCTGAAAATTGCCGAATATATGGCCGGCGGCAAAGCGATTGTGGCCAGTGATGTGGGCGAGGTTAAAAGGATGATCGGGGGTGCCGGTTTCCTTACAGCTCCGGGTGATTCTCAGGTCTTGGCCCAGGGGATATTAAAACTATTGGATGATGAACCGTTAAGAAAGCGATTAGCTTTAAAAGCTAGACAAAGAGCAGAGGAACAGTTTAATTGGGCCAATACAGCGGAAAATTTGTTAAAGGTATATAAAATATCTTTAAATAACGTTAAAAAATAATTAAGACAGGTAAAAATGCAGGTTGATAGCCAATTGTTTAGTTTTTTCAAAAGCGGAATATTATGTGTAGTATTGTTTTTTTTGTTCTTCTATTTTAAAATTAATGCTAAAGATATTAAAAATGATTTTTTTGTGCGTAATTATTATTATAGCGGTGGTAATAACGGGGATTTATCTAAAGGTATAGATGATTTTTTTAAATATGGAATAGTTTATGATTCGTATGTTGATAAGTACTTGGAAGAGGGATATTTTGCGCAGGGACGGCTTGAAAATGGGGATTTTTCTCAAGGCGTGAAACATTGGGCAACGACCGGCAAGGATCAGCAGTTTTTAGAGAACAGCCCGAACGAATTTAAAATCACAAATACAGAATATATTTCTTTTCCCTGCAGTTTGAAAATTATCGCACATGAATATCCTTGCCGCTTGTTTTATACTAAAGAAGAAACAAAGAGTTTTGTCATAAATCCCTGGGATTTTAGAAAAAGCGGTGTATGGCTGGGAGTAAAGCCCCAGCAGGTTTTGGAGGTAAGTTTTTGCTATAAAGGTGCGGGGCCGACATTAAGCATAAATGTGCTTGAGCGGGGGGGGGGATTCCGGTTGTTAAAAAGATTAATTGCTGAAAAAAGCCCTGAAAAATGGGAGGAGAATAAATTTAAAATTGTAATCCCCCCTGAGGGCAGGGCAGTAATGATGGAGATACAGGTGACTTCTCTTATACCGGGAACCGTTATGTATTTAGATAATGTGGATATTCAACCGGTGGAGGTAGAAAATTTAACTAAATAAAATAATGAAAAATAAGTATATTCCAGCGTTAATACTGCTTATTCTTTTTCACATGTTAAATAATTTTTTTTGGCTTGAAAAAGATGCCTGGCCTGTGGGGAAAGATTATATTATTCATCTTAATAATCAGATGAATTTTATATCTAAAATTAATGCGGGCATTTGTTTAAAAGAACTTATGTATCTTGACTATGAATATCCGCCTTTGTTTTACGCTATTGCCTGGTTGTTGAAATATATTACCGGCGCATATCAGGCGATGTTTTTAATTTCCAGCATGTTTTTAACAATGCTGTTGCTTAGTGTTTATGGGGTAGGGAAAACATTAGGCAATAGAGTTGTTGGGATTATCGCAGCTTATATTTGTTCTTTTTTTCCATTTATATATAAAACATCCATACAATTTAATCTGGAACTCTCAACGGCAGCTTTATCCAGTTTAATTATATATTTAATGCTTCGGGTGGGGGAGGGTAATCGTCTGATATATAAAATTCTGCTTATACTGGCTATTGTCGCGGCCGGGCTTACGCGGCAGCTTATAATTCTTTTTGTTATCGGCCCGCTAATGTGTTATTCTCTAAACTGTTTTCACAATAGAGAAAATGTAAAAAAATCGCATAACATAAGAGATGTTTGGGCAGCATTAATTATTTCGTTTGTTATTTTGCTTATAGCGTATTATCATGATTTGAATACGTTCGACAGGCTTATCGGCAAGGTGGATGAACGGGGTTTGATTGACTCGGGGGAGGTAACCTTGCTCTATCACGCATTTTATTATATAAAAGCCATACCAGGGCAATTGAGCTGGGCATATACAATATGCTTTATTATGGCATTGGGATTTGTGTTTAAATTAGGAGAATACAGCACAAATATGTTTTTAGCATGGTTTATTCCGCCGTTAGTGGTTTTAACGTGTGTTTATAATAAATTTCCTGAGTTTACTATCGGTAATTTGCCGGTTATTGCGTTGATCATAGCTTTAGCTGTTGACAAAGTGAAAAGTGTAAAATTAAAAAGTATTATTGCCGTAGGGGTAGTTGTTGTAGGGGTATGTCAATATTTTAACAATTTTTGATTTTATGAAAATATCAATAATAATTCCGGTTTTTAATGAAGAAGGCAATCTGGAGATTCTTAATAATCGTATTAATGCAGTCATTAAGAGTGCGGAGTTAGACTGCGAAGTTATATTTATAGATGACGGCAGTATAGACGGCAGCGCGGCAGCCTTAGAGCAGATATGTAAGGAGAATAAACACGTAAAAGTTATAACTTTAGCCGGTAATTATGGACAGACACAGGCAATCGCCGCCGGCGTAGATAATGCCGCGGGAGAGTTTATAATTACACTCGATGCGGATTTGCAGAATGATCCGGTTGATATCCCGAATATTATTGCGAAGTTAGATGAAGGCTATGATGTGGTAAGCGGCTGGCGGGTAAAAAGGAAAGATAACTTGTTCACGAAAAAAATTCCGTCTTATTTAGCCAATAGATTGAGTGTGTTGATTACCAATGTCCGGTTGCATGATTTAGGATGCACGTTGAAAGGATATCGAAAAACTGTTTTGGAAAAAATTGAATTCTATGGTGAAATTCATCGGTTTTTACCGATCTGCGCGGCGATGTACGGGGCAAAAATCACGGAAATTCCCGTTGAACATCATCCGCGGACTAACGGTAAATCAAAATATGGGTTCTCCCGGGGGTTTAAAGCCTTCCTGGATATACTTGCGATTATCTTTTTATGGAAATTTATTACAAAACCCATCTATGCCTTTGGCGGTATCGGGCTTTTTTCGTTGG
Source organism: Candidatus Omnitrophota bacterium (assembly GCA_018895275.1). Lineage (GTDB taxonomy): Bacteria > Omnitrophota > Gorgyraeia > B26-G9 > B26-G9 > JAHIOQ01. Next base: position 2,168 of record JAHIOQ010000030.1, on the reverse strand, counting down.
CAATATCTGCGCTTATCGGGGTGTTTATAGTTGCACGTAAGCTGCTTTTGGGCGGGCTTTGGGTCAGCCCGCTTTTATTCTTATTTGTTATTTTTTCTTTAATGGGAATCCAGTTTATTCTTATGGGAATTTTAGCGGAATTGGTAATACGTCTTTGCTACGGCGTAGAAGGAAAAAAAAGATACCGCGTTAAGGAAATCAGGGACAATGGATGTTAATATATGTATATATTAGGTATTTGTGATAGCCAGGATGCCGGAGCGGCTTTGTTTTGTTCTGCCGGGAAAACATTTACCCCGTTAGAGAAAGCCGCCGGCAAAGTCGGTGGTGGTGGGGATATAGACGCCGCGGAAATGCCACCGTCGGCGGAACCCGTTAGGGAACGAAGTTTTCTAACGGGGTTTACGGCGGTTAATGAAGAACGTTTAACCCGGGTAAAGCTTATCGGAGGGTTTCCCTTAAAGTCAATAAACGAAGTTTTAGCCTTACATAATGTGAAACCTTGCGATATTGACCTTGTAGTTGTTGCTTCGCATATGACGCCGTTCTGGATATTTCGTTTGTTCCGGGATACGCATGCGTCATTGCGTAACGCTAGCCGGCAGTTCAGTTTTCTTTTGTCATTATATATTCTTTATCAAGTCATAGCGCGCAAAAGCATAGTGTTTAAAAAAATAGAATCGCTTTTGTCAAGTATTGTATTAAAAAGAGAGTTGCGCCGGCAGGGGATTCGTGCGAAGATTGTTAATGTGGAGCATCATACGGCACATGCGTATGCCGCGTATGCGAGTTGCGGTTGTGAGGAGGCGCTTGTTATTACGGCGGATGGTTTAGGTGACGGCGTTTCTTTTACGGTCAATATTGGCCGGCAGGGAAAGATAAAACGAATATTTGCGCAACAGGCCTTGAATGATGTTACATTATATTATTCCCGCCTGACGGAATTTTTGGGATTTGCTCCCATAAAGGATGAAGGCAAGGTCATGGGACTGGCGGCTTATAGCCGCGATTATTCGCTATTGCCGGAGGCCGAAAAGTTGCTGCGTGTTCGTCGGGGGAGATTCCGGAAAAGGAATCTTTTTTATTTTTGCTCGGGAGATAAAAAAATATTCGCGCGTTTGAAAATAAAGGATAAGGCGGCGGTCGCGGCTTCCTTTCAGTTGCATTTTGAAAAAACAATAGCTGATATAGTGCGTTATTGGGTAAAGAAGACAAATGTGCCTGATATAGCGTTAAGCGGAGGGCTTTTTGCCAACATAAAGGTGAATCAGAGGATTGCGGAATTGCCGGAAGTAAAATCGGTTTTTGTTTTTCCGCATATGGGAGACGGCGGATTAGCCTTCGGCGCAATATGTGCGCTAAGAAAAATCAAGCCGTTCCATCTGCGGAATATTTTTTGGGGGCGGTCTTTTACGGATAGGGGAATCCGCAACGTATTAGATGCGCAGCGGGTACGGTATGAAATTTTTGATGATATAGAACGGTATGTGGCGCAATTGCTAAGCCGGGGAAAAATTGTTGCCCGGTTTTGCGGGGCCATGGAGTATGGGCCGCGGGCTTTGGGAAATCGTTCCATTTTGGCTGCGGCGACGGATGAGAAGATGCAGAACATATTGAATGGGAAATTAGCCAGAGATGCTTTTATGCCTTTTGCGCCGGCTATCCTTTCGGAATCTATTTGGGAGTGTTGTATCGGTGTGGAAAAGGCGGCATATGCCGCGGAGTTTATGACCATGAGTTTTCAATGCACGGAACGCTTTAAAAAAATGTGTCCGGCAGTGGTGCATAAAGACGGGACGACCAGGCCGCAGTTGGTTTCCGAGCAGTCAAATGCAAGTTTGTACCGTATTCTCCACGAATACAAAAAACTTACGGGCATCCCGGCCTTGATGAATACGAGCTTTAATATCCATGAGGAACCGATAGTCTGTACTCCGGAAGAAGCGCTGCTGGCGTTTAAAAGAGGGAAGTTGGATTATTTGGCTATCGGTGCTTTTCTGGTAAAGGCAGCAGAGGCTTGATTGTTAGATAGTGTCAAAAATAAAATGAAAGAAAAATGAAAAAGATTTAAAGATAATTGAGGCAGTTGGTATCCCAAAAGAGCTCTTTGACAGAAGAAAGAGCAGTAAAATTAAGTGAGCCAGGGATTGAGGAGATAGAGTTATCCT
>JAHIOQ010000029.1 GCA_018895275.1 Candidatus Omnitrophota bacterium | reverse complement strand
TTATGAAAGGACTGGACTTTCCACCGACAAAAAAGCCGTAATCAATGCAGGAAGGAAACAGGCAGCGGAAGCGCCGCAGGTAATTGCCGGCCTTATCCGGGATCCGTACGTGCTGGAATTTACCGGGCTGGCAGAGCTTCCTCAGTATCACGAATCAACGCTGGAGGCCGCGCTTCTTAATCACTTGCAGTCTTTTCTACTGGAATTAGGAAACGGCTTTTGTTTTGAAGCCCGTCAGAAACGGATTACGGTCGGGAACGAACATGATTACATTGACCTGGTTTTTTATCACCGAATCTTACGTTGTCATTTGCTGATTGACCTTAAAGTCAGGGCGTTTCACCACGGGGATGCAGGACAGATGAATTTTTATCTTAATTACTGGAAAGAGAATATGATGGCAGAAGGTGATAATCCTCCGGTCGGGTTAATTTTGTGTACGGATAAAGATCAGACTAAAGTTGAATACGCGGTTGGCGGTCTGGATCGCAAGCTTTTTGTGTCGCGATACATGGTCGCGTTGCCTAAGCCGGAAGAGATTCAGCGCTTGATTGAAGACGACCGGGCTTGTTGGGAACAGCAGCAAACATGTTTAAAAAATAAATCAGAAGAGGAGGCGCGGAAATGATTTTGCAGGCGTTGTATGAATATTATGAACGCAAAGCGGCAGATCCGGAAAGCGGCATCGCACCGGAAGGGTGGGAGTGGAAAGAAATTCCATTTTTAGCTGTGATTAATAACGAGGGTGATTTTGTTCAATTTCAAGATACTCGTCAAGGAGAGGGTAAAAAATTAAGAGCGCAGAAATTTCTTGTGCCAACTCTTGGGGAAAAGAAGGGGAGTGGAATCAAATCAAACACGCTTTGGGAAAATTTGGAGTATATGTTCGGTGTTGGTGCGAAGGAAGGTCAGTCAATCTCTCGGATTCAAGAACAGCATCAGGCATTTAAACAAAAAATAGATGAGTTGCGCGGTGATTCTCTTGCTTTTAAAGCAATCAAATCTTTTGTCGCAAAAAATCATTTCGATGCAATCAAAAAAGACCCTATTTGGGATACGGTTTTTGAGCGCAATCAAAATTTGTTGATATATTTCGAATCTGTTGGCCCTGTATCCGATTTGCAGGAAATCCGAGAGGCTGTTAATGTTAATAGAAAGGGTTCGGGGGTTTATGGGTATTGTCTTGTTTCCGGTGAATCAGGAGAATTAGTACGTTTGGAGCCGCCAATTCGTGGAGTAAAAGGAGCAAATCCAATGGGGGCTTCTCTTGTTGCCGTTAATAATGAGATTTTAAACGGCAAGAACGTTGGGCCCACGCCGGCATTTGCTTCTTTTATGAAACAACAGGGTTTCAATTCCCCCATATCTTCATCCGCATCTTTTGGATATACTACGGCGCTCAATGTGCTGCTTGGCAGAGACTCCCCGAACAAGGTTGGTATTGGAGATGCGACCGTCGTTTTCTGGGCGCAGAAAAAGGAAACGTCTTTTGATTTTGAATCTAAATTCGTCTGGTTTTTCAATTCGGATAAAGACAATCCGGATAGGAATGTTCAGGCGGTAAAAAGCCTTTATGAAGCAACGCGTACAGGCAGGATGCCACTTGATGAGGACAATCGTTTTTACGTTTTAGGCCTTGCCCCCAATGCCGCGCGTATTTCCGTGCGGTTCTGGAAAACCGGGACGATCCGTGGATTCGCGGAAAAGATAAAACAGCATTTTGTGGATTTTGAGATAATACATGGGGCCAAAGAACCGGAACATTTGTCGCTTTACCAGATTTTGAGCGCGACGGTGTTTGAACATAAAATGGATAACGTTCCGCCTAATCTTGCGGGATCAGTAGTTGTGAGTATTCTAGACGGTACGCCGTATCCGCAAACACTTTTACAACAATGTATACGGCGCATTCGCGCTGAACAACAAGTTACGCGTGCCCGCGCGGCAATTCTTAAGGCATGTATAAATAGATTCAATAGACTTCACGATAAAACAGAAAAGGAGGTGCTTATGTCATTAGACAGAAGCAACACAAACGCGGCATATCGTTTAGGCCGGCTATTTGCCGTGCTTGAAAAAATTCAGGAGGAAGCCAGCCCGGGAATCAACGCTACAATTCGTGACCGGTTTTATGGCGCGGCATCGGCTACGCCGATAACAGTGTTTCCGCAGCTGCTTAAACTAAAAAATCATCATCTGGCAAAATTAAATCCGGGCCGTAAAATGAATTTTGAAAAAAAGATTGGCGAAATTTTTGATGCACTAAAGGATGACTTACCGGCGCATCTAACGCTTGATGAACAGGCTCGCTTTGCTGTGGGTTATTATCACGAGCGGCAGGATTTTTTCACAAAAAAAGATAATGGTAAACAGTAATTCAACTATAAAAAGAGGAGAAAAATTTTTATGGAAAATATTAAAAAAATTGATAAGCGTTATGATTTTGTGTTATTTTTTGATGTTCAGGATGGTAATCCTAATGGTGACCCTGATGCCGGGAATTTACCCCGCATTGACGCAGAAACCGGTATAGGATTGGTTACTGATGTCTGCTTGAAACGCAAGGTGCGGAATTACGTGCAGTTGACAAAATTTAAAGATGGTAAGCCGGAAGATGGCTATGATATTTACATCAAAGAAAAAGCAGTACTTGGCAGAGCGCATGTTATAGCTTTTAATGAATTGAAAATTGCTTTAGGCCAGGAATCGCGTGCGGAAATATCTGCTCAATTGAGTGAATTACTTGAAGAATGGAGCCTTCCTGAAGGGTTAACAATAGATGAAGAGGATAGCGGAAAAAAATATCTTATTGTTGCCGCAGATGTTGATAAGAACGCAGTAAAAACGTATATCAAGGAGTCAAAACCATCAAAGGAAATTAAAGATTTTATTAGCAAGGTAATGAAGGATGCAAAATCAAGAAAACCTAAGGGGGATGAAGTAGAAAAAGGACGCGATTGGATGTGCAAAAATTTCTTTGATGTGAGAACATTTGGGGCCGTAATGTCTTTAAAATCAGCGCCCAATTGCGGCCAAGTTCGCGGCCCTATTCAAGTTACTTTTGCGCGTTCAGTTGAACCGGTTGTCGCGCTTGAACATAGTATTACCCGGATGGCAGTCGCGACGGAAGCCGAAGCTGAAAAACAGAGCGGGGATAATCGCACGATGGGGCGTAAATTTACCATTCCGTACGGGCTTTATCGCGCTCATGGGTTTATTTCCGCTCATCTTGCCGCGCAAACAGGTTTTTCTAAAGATGATCTTGAACTTTTCTGGAAAGCATTAAAAGAAATGTTTGAACATGATCATTCAGCTGCAAGAGGGCTTATGTCTACTCGTAATATTATTGTATTCGAACATAATACAGCTTTGGGAAATAAACCGGCAAATGAATTATTCGAAAAAGTTGCTTGTAAACGAACGACAAAAGGGCCGGCACGTCAATTTTCTGATTATGAAATTCTTTTTGATGGGAAGAAAATTGATGAAATTTTCAAAACTGTTGAGGTGAAATAATCAGCCCAAATCAATTCCCCCAGCTTATCCCGCCTCACGGCGGGTACCGCGAGCTCAAGTCTTATCAGATGGCGGAGATTGTTTATGACGCTACGGTGAAATTTTGCGGCCGGTTTATTGATCGCCGTTCCCGCACGCATGACCAGATGGTGCAGGCGGCGCGGAGCGGCAAGCACTATATTTGCCGGATTCACCAGGCTAACTTTCTGCTTGATCAGCAATTGCGGGCTTTAGAAAGTGTAGGGAATCATGGAAAAGATACCAAAAATAATAATGCTGTTTCTTAAAGAATTTTATTTCTCTGTGCGCTTGGTGAACTTTGTGAGAGGAATAAAATAGTGGGGGAGGCAAGTTTTTTTTTACAAAACGTTATAAAAATAAAAAGGAGCTAATCTTCATGTATCAAGACACTAAAATTGCAATATTTAAAGGCGAAAAAATCAGGAAGACACTGCATGAGAACGAATGGTGGTTTGTGATCAATGATGTTATTAAATCGTTGACTGACTCTAATGACCCCGCGCAATACTTTAAGCGGTTAAAACAGAGAGATGAAGAACTCGCGAAACTTATAGATAAAGGGGAGGTACAATTTGTACCACCCCTTATGTTAGAAGTAGAAACCGCTGGTGGAAAACAAAAGAAAGTGAATCTAAAAAAAGATTAATATAATGTATTCAGACGACGATTTTATCCAGCTTTCCGCTTTACAGCATTTTATATTCTGCCGGCGGCAGTGCGCGTTGATTCACATCGAACAGGTGTGGGTGGAAAATCTGTTTACTGCCGAAGGCCGGGTTATGCATGAGAAGGCGCATGAGGAGAGGTTTCAGGAAAGCAAGGGAGTGCGTGTTGAGCGTGGGGTGGCGTTGTGTTCGAAGCGGCTGGGGTTAAACGGCAAGGCGGATGTGGTTGAGTTTCATCGGCAGGGAAAAGATTGGCTGGCGTTTCCGGTGGAGTATAAACGCGGCAAGCCGAAGAATGATGATTGCGATATGGTACAGCTTTGCGCGCAATGTTTGTGTCTTGAGGAAATGCTGGGCGCGTGTATCCCGGAAGGCGCGATTTTTTATGGAAAGCCGCGCAGGCGTTTACCGGTGATGTTTGATGATGAATTGCGCCGGAAAACCGAGGATACGGTTCGGCAGGCGCACGCGTTTATCAGCGCGGGGATTACTCCAAAACCGGAATATATGAAAAAGTGCGAATCATGTTCGCTGATGGGGATATGTATGCCGCGCAGTATGGAGCATTCGCTTAGTGTGGATAAATATTTTAAAGAGGCATTGAAAGAAGAATGAAAAAACTATTGAATACTCTTTTTGTTACGACACAGGGGGCATATCTGCGTAAAGAAGGAGAGACCGTTGTGGTCAAAGTTGAGGACAATGATACTTTGCAATTGCCGATTCATACGCTTGACGGGATTGTCTGCTTTGGACAGGTCTCATGCAGCCCGTTTTTGATGGGGTTTTGCGCGGAGAATAATGTAACGGTTAGTTTTCTTACAGAAAACGGCAGGTTTCTTGCCTCGGTAAAGGGGAGGACGCAGGGAAATGTTTTATTGCGCCGGGAACAGTACCGCCGGGCAGATAATCCGAAAATAAGCGCGGATTTGGCGCGCTGGATGTTGACGGGGAAATTGGCTAATTCCCGGACGGTGCTGCAGCGGGCATTGCGTGACCACGCGGATAAAATCAGCGATACGGAAGTTTTGACGGCATCTAAAAAATTAAGTTATTCTTTAAGGCAGTTAGAGGTCGGGCAGAGCCTTGATATACTGCGCGGAATAGAAGGAGAATCAGCGTCTCTTTATTTCAGCGTGTTTGACCATCTTATCACAGGGCAGAAGGACAGTTTCGTTTTTGACGGACGCAACCGTCGTCCGCCCAGAGATAAAGTTAACTGTCTATTGTCATTTTTATATACATTGGTGATGCATGATATTCGCTCGGCATTGGAAACAGTAGGGCTTGATCCTTATGTGGGGTTTTTGCACCGGGACCGGCCGGGCAGGCCGGGGCTGGCTTTGGATATGATGGAAGAATTCAGGGCATTTATGGCCGACCGCCTGGCGCTTACGCTCATAAACCGCGTTCAGGTGCAGGCTGAGGGATTTAAGCAGTCAATATCCGGCGCGGTAATTATGGATGATGATACGCGTAAGCAGGTTTTAATTGCTTATCAAAAGAGAAAACAAGAGGAAATCACGCATCCCTATCTTAAGGAAAGTATGAAGATAGGATTGTTGTATTACAGCCAGGCATTATTGTTCGCAAGGTATATTCGGGGAGATATAGAGGGGTATCCGGTGTTTATATGGAAATGAGAGGGAAAAAATGCTGGTTGTCGTAAGTTATGATGTGAATACAACAACACCGAAAGGCCGGCGGTGTTTGCGCAGAGTGGCCAAGATATGTGTTGATTACGGACAGCGCGTGCAGTATTCGGTGTTTGAATGTATTGTGGACCCGGCGCAGTGGACGGGATTGAAAAATTTATTGATAAAGGAAATCGACCAGAAAACGGATAGTTTACGTTTTTATTTCTTGGGGGCAAATTGGAAACGGAGGGTTGAACACGTAGGCGCAAAGGAGGTTCCTAATTTGGAGGAAGACCCGCTTATTATTTAAAAATAAGCACCGCGAACCAAAAGCATTGCTTGTGTTCCCTGAAGGTTCGCGGAGAATATGTTCTTTGACAATAAAACCAGAATATTTGCAGGAGAGAAAAATTAAGTTATGCCTTTTTGTTGTAATAAAGTTATATGTTCGCGAAAACCTTCTTTTAATT